>NZ_BADB01000136.1:0-3705 GCF_000333415.1 Microbacterium sp. B24
AGCTCGGTCCCGGGGATCCTCTAGAGTCCGTGCCGGCACGCGCACGGCGTCGAGCTCGCGCAGGTAGGCGCCCAGTGCGGCGGCCGCGGAGCCGGTGGCGGGGTCTTCGGTGATCCGCCCGACGGGGAACAGGTTGCGCACGGTGAAACGATCCTCCGCCACGCGGTGCGCGACGGTGATCGTCGCGGGCCAACCGCGCGCATCCATGAGGGCCCGCACGCGGTGTGGGTCGAAGGTGAACGCATCGAAGCGGGTGCGGTCGGACAGCACGATGACCGGATGCGGATTGCCCGCATCGGCGATGCGCGGGGGCAGCGTCGAGTCGAGCTCGTCGCTGCTGAGCCCGAGCAGCAGGAGGATCGCGTCCCGGTCATCGGGATCGAGGGCGCGCACGGAGGTCGGAGCGCTCGTGAAGGCCGCGCGGATGCCGCCGGCGCCGCGTTCGATCTCGATGCGGATGTCGCCGACGGGGGTGTCGAAGACGATGGCATCGGCGTCGCTGCGCTCGGCCAGGGCAACGGCCGTGGCGATCGTGGCGTGCCCGCAGAACGGCACTTCGGCGATGGGGGAGAAGTAGCGCACCGCGCGTGCCCCGTCCTCGCGAATCCCGGTCACGAAGGCGGTCTCGGCGAAGTCGACCTCGGCGGCGATCCGCTGCATGTCGGCATCGTCCAGCCCGCCGGCATCGAGCACCACGCCCGCCGGGTTGCCGCCGGCGGGGTCAGAGCTGAAGGCGGTGTAGCGGAGGATCTCGAGTGCGGCCATCCTCTCAGGCTACGGGCGCGCCAAGCCGGTCGGGGCCGGTGCCGAGGATGCCGCGGGGACGAGCAGTCGCCCGGTGACGATCGCGCCATGGAAGGTGCGTGCCGCGACCGTGAACCATGCCGCCAGCAGCAGGGCGAACAGCGCGTACGCCATGATCGCGAGCATCGTCGAGCCGGTGTGCAGCGCCAGGCCGCTCGCCGCCGTGACGCAGGTGCCGACGGGGAAGGTGAACGACCACCATGTCAGGGTGAACGGCAGGCCGGCGCGCGCGGTGCGCACCGTGATCGCCGCCGCGATCGCGAGCCACAGCAGGGCGAATCCGAAGACCGGAACGCCCAGCACGACCGCCGCGGCGGTCACGGTGGCGGCTCCGCTCGCTCCGACGGCGGCGGGCGCGTGGGTGGCCAACAGGTTCGCCGCCGTGACCGACTGACCGAGCGGCCCCAGAACGATCCACAGGGTGGGCACCATCACCGGCGCGGGGAGTTTGTGCTGGGCCAGCCGGGACCACAGCTGGGGAAGGATCGCCAGCGTCGACAGGAAGGCCACGCCGACCATGAGTCCGCAGGCCACCAGCATCGTCAGGCGCGCCTGTCCCGCAGGCAGATGCTCGATCAGCAGAGCTCCGGTCGCCGCCGACACCATCGGCGGCACGACGGGCATCAACCATCCGCCGAAGGCGGCGTCGGCCGTCGCCTCGTGCCGAGTGAACTGGAGGTAGGGGATCGCCACCGCCGTCGCGAGCCCGAGGATGGTTCCGGCCGTCCAGAGCACCGCGTCGACGGCGACGGCCAGTGTCTCGCCGAGAATCGACGCGCCGACCAGGACGGCGCCTGCGCCCACGGTCAGCAGCGCCATCGCCGGGGCGCCGTAGAAGTGCGCGATCACCGGGTGCAGGTGATGGCTGCGCGCGATCTCGGGGAACCATGCCGCGTGCAGCGCCGACGCGATGAGGAGCACGATGAGCAGCGCCGCGGCGACCAGCCACGCGGCCAGGGCGAGCACCCGCAGCGCCGAGGGTGAGCCGGGAAGCGTCGCTGCCGCCGTGGCGACGATGCCGGTACCCATGACGGAGGCGAACCAGTTGGGCGTGATCGCCGACACGAGCATCCGCCCGCCGGGGACATCGCGGAACAGGCGTCGTGTGCGTGGAGTCGACATCGTCATGTCACCAGCGTCGTGGGCTCTCCGCTGCCGCGGAAGAGCCGTATCTTTGGCAGGGTACAAACTCGGCTTGTGGCTGGAGGGTTCGTGGTCGACATCGAGGCGCTGCGTCTTCTGACGGCACTCGCCGACACCGGCAGTCTGACGGCGGCCGGGCGCCGTCTGGGCGTGACCCAGCAGGCCGCGTCTGCGCGGTTGCGGGCGCTGGAGGGCGACGTCGGTGCGGTGCTGGTCGAGCGTTCTGCGCGCGGCTCGCGGCTCACGCGCGTGGGCGAGCTGGTCGAGGGGTGGGGTCGGGAGGTGATGGCCGCCGCCGACCGCTTCGACGAGTCGGTCGGCGCGTTGCGGGAGCGGCGCCGGGGGACGTTGCGGGTCGCCGCCAGCCTCACGGTCGCCGAGCACCTGCTGCCCGCGTGGGTGGCGGCGTGGCGGGAGCGGGACCCGGCGGCGCCGGGCGTTCGGCTGGATGCCGAGAACAGCGCTGCCGTCATCGCTCGGGTGCGCCGCGGCGGTGCGGATCTCGGCTTCATCGAGACCCCGGATCTGCCGACGGACCTGCGGAACGTCGTGATCGCGCGGGACGAGATCGTGATCGTGGTCTCGCCGTCGCACCCATGGGCACAGCGGCGCCGCCTCGATCCGGCGGAGGTCGCCGGCACCGCGTTGGTGCTGCGGGAGCGCGGCAGCGGCACGCGCCGCGCTCTGGAAGCGGCGCTGGATGCCGCGGGCACCCCCCTGACGGCGGCTCCCGCGGCGGAACTGCCCTCCTCGTCGGCGGTGCGCACGACCGCGGCCACCGGCTTCGCGCCGGCCGCGGTCAGCGCGCTCGCCGTGCGCGACGATCTCCACTCGGGGCGCCTCGTCCGCGTCGAGATGGACGGTGAGGTGATCACGCGCCCGGTCGCGGCCGTCTGGGCCGGTCGCGAGCCCGAGCCCGCGGCATCCCGCCTGCTCGCCGTCATCGCCGACACGCTCGGTATCGGCTGACCGCTGCGCTCAGCGCGGTGGTTGCAGTAGGCGCCCGAACGTGCGGAGGGTCTCGCTGAGTCCGATCGACGGCTCGAGCAGCCACTGGATCTGCAGGCCGTCGGAGGCGGCGATCAAGAGCGCCGCGAGGTCCTCGGCGGGGACGTCGTCGCGGATGTCGCCATCGGCCTGCTGCCGACGAAACGATGACGTGAGCTCGTCGCGCACGCGCTCGAAGCGGGCCGAGAAGAACTCTCGGCCGACGTCGTTGCCCGCCTCCAGCGAGGCCGCCAGCAGCGTCGTATACAGCTGGACCAGTCCCGGCACGTCGACGTTCGCGATCGCCGCAGCGATCATCGTGTCGACGCCGGGGGTGACGATCGGGTCCGCAGCGGCGTTGCGCCGGATCTCGGCATGCGCGTAGACGGCGACCAGCAGCTGCTCCCGGGAGTCGAAGTAGTGCAGCAGAGCGGCATGCGAGACGCCGATCGCCTCGGCGATGCGACGCAGCGACGTGCCGTCGGCCCCGCGCTCGCGGAACACCTCGATCGCGCGGTCCAGGATCTCCTGGCGCCGCGCCACCCCCTTCGGCTGCAGGCCGCGGCGCCCGATCACCGCCTCGTCGCCCGTGCCGTCCGTCGTGCTCACGGCATCCAACCTAGCCGATCCTCGAAGAAGAAACCTCCATGTGGAGGTTTTGTGATACCGTCGCCTCAGCGCCACGCGGACGATGCGCCGCCGACGCCGCACACACGAGACAACGAGGTTCGAAGGACGCACGTCATGACACTGCCCGTCGTTCCGTCCAGC
>NZ_BADB01000135.1:0-1629 GCF_000333415.1 Microbacterium sp. B24
CGAGGCGTGAGGTCCCGTGCTGACGACATTCCTGCTCGTCACCGGTGTCGCTCTGTTGATCTGGTCGCTGTGGAGCCGGACGTTTCGGCGTGCCACGGTGAACGGGCCGATCGTGATGACCGGGCTCGGTCTGATCGCCGGGGCGGTGCTGCCCACTCAGGGCATTCTCTTCATGGAGTCGAAAGCGACGCTCTTCCTCGCCGAGATCGTCCTCGCGTTCCTGCTGTTCGTCGACGCGCTGGATGTGCGCGGCTCGGTGCGTTCGCAGTTCACGGGGGTGCCGGTCCGCCTGCTCGGTATCGGCCTGCCGCTCTCGCTCGTGCTCGTCCTCGCGGTCGGGTTGATGCTCCCGCTCGGCTTGTCGGTCGCCGTCGTGCTCGCCATCGCCTGCATCGCGGTTCCCGCCGACTTCTCGCCCGAAACCTCCCTCGTCCGCGACGAGCGGATTCCCGCGCGCGTGCGGCGCTGGCTCAGCGTCGAGAGCGGCTACAACGACGGCCTCGTCTCTCCGCTCTTGCTCGCCGCGCTCGCGTTCGCCTCGGCGGGAACCACGGGCGACGCCGGGCGCGCGTTCGCCGTCGCGGCCCCCGCCGGGCTCATCGCCGTTCTCGTCGGCGCGGCGGTGGGCGCGGCCATCGGCGGCGCGACCCGCTTCGCCGATGAGCGCGGGTGGACCGAGCCGCAGAGCATGCGCATCGCCTTCGTCGCCGCACCGCTCATCGTCTTCGCGGCTGCCGTCATGCTGCACGGCAACGGCTTCGTCGCCGTGTTCGTCGCCGGTGTCGCCATCCGGCTGACGCGCGGGGAGAAGGGGCTCGACCGCGCTGAGCTCACTCTGTTGGAGGATGTGTCGTGGCTGACCAATCTGCTGCTGTGGCTGGCCTTCGGCTTCGCCGCCGTCGTGCTGCTGAGCGAGACGTATGACTGGTGGCCGGCGATCGCCCTGGCGCTCGTCGCGCTCACCATCGGGCGGATCATCCCCGTCGGCATCGCCCTGCTCGGAAGCGAGGCAACTCGCCAGGAGCGGATCTTCGTCGCGGTGGTGGGGCCGCGCGGCGCAGCATCCATCGTGTTCGGGCTCATCGCCGCGAACGCCCTGCCCGGCGAGCAGGGGTTTCTCGTGCTGGCGGCGACCTGCATGGTCGTGCTGGGAAGCGTCGCGATCCACGGGATCGGCGGGCCCCTGCTCGTTCGGCGCCTGTGGGGAGCACGCGCAGCGGATGCCGCACCGGCCCCAGTAGGTGCCGCGGCGGCATCCGTCAAGCCCCCGGCGTGATCCGGTCATGTGCGCGAGGCTGGGGGCGGAGGCGCACCATGACCATCGACACCACGCCGTCCCGTCGCGCTGAGCGACCGGAGGAGGGCCATCGACCCGGTCCCGGTGCGGACGCTCCCGCCGCCGGCGGCGACGAGGCGTATCGGCTGGTCATCGACGATATCGACCGCTACCGCGTGATCGCCGACGGCCTTGTCATCGGGTACGTCGACGTGGTCGGTGCCGTCTTCGTGGCGCTCGCGGGGGCGTCCTATGCGCAAGCGACCGAGGGGCACCAGGCTCTCGTGCTCGAGGACGCGCTCGCAGCTCTCATGAGTCGGCGGTAACGCGCGGGGCGGGTGGCGTCCGTCATC
>NZ_BADB01000134.1:0-5661 GCF_000333415.1 Microbacterium sp. B24
CACCCCGGACTTCACCACGGCCATGAGCGTGGCGCGTGTCTCGGCGACGTTGTCGAACCCCGGGCCGACGAGAACCGCGTCGGCATGCGCCAGCGCGGTCGCCGCGGCCCCGTCGATCGGTTCGCCGGCATCCTCGGGCAGCGCGAACACCGCCGCCTCGGGGAGCTGCGCACCGATCACCGCATCCACCGAACCTGGAACGAGGGTCGCGACGCGCCCCGCCCCGACGCGCAGTGCGGCCTCGAGCGCGAGCATGACCGCCCCGGGCGTGCGCCGCGACGCGCCGACCACAACAGCATCACCCCGTGACTGCTTGGTGCGGCCGGGTCCGGGAAGTCCCCACTCGCGGAGTGTGGCGGCGTCCACGGGACCGTCACTCGGGCAGGTCATCGGCAGTCCCTGGGTGCACGGTGACGGCAACGTTCGCCGCCACGAGGTGGGACACGTCGGAGAAGACGCGCAGATCCCAGCCGCTGCAGAGGCCCGACTCCTGCTGCCGGGTGACGTGCGTCATCGACGCGTTGAGCACTGGGTGCGCCGCGGCGAACGGCATGAGTTCCTTCTCGTCGAGATCGAGCAGGATCGAGACCAGGAGAGTCACGACGGCGTCGTGCGCGACGACGAGCACCGCGTCGTGCGCAGGGTGCGAGACGACTGCATCCGCGAGGAACGAGCGCAGTCGCAGGCGCACGTCCGCCCACGACTCGCCGCCGGGCGGCCGGTGGTAATACTTCCCGAGGCGCCGTCGTCGGTCGGCCTCCTCGGGATGACGCGACTCGACCCCGCGACGCGTGAGGAGGTCCAGGATGCCGAGTTCGCGGTCGCGGAGCCGCTCATCGGCCCGTGTCGGGATGGGCGTCTGCGCGTGGTCGAGGGCGATCGCCAATGTGTCGCGGGCGCGCCGATACGGCGACACCCACGCCGCGTCGAACCATGCAAGCCGTCCATCGCTTCCGGGCGTGCGCATGCCCGACATCCATCGTCCCAGTGCCTGCGCCTGGCTCACGCCGACGTCGGACAGCGGAACGTCGGCATCGCGCATCTCGAGGTCGATCGCCTCACGTCCCGCGCGTTCGGCGGCGCTCGCCGCCAGGTTGCCGGCGCTTTCCGCGTGGCGAACGAGCCAGAATTCGGAGGTCATGCGGCCACGCTCCCGCGCGTGATGAACGATGCCGAGGGGGTTGACATCCCCGGCATCCTCCCCCGCAGGCGTACGGTCCCCGTCAGAACACGTCGCCCATGTCCCACCCGTCGTCACCGTCGTCGTCGCCACCGTCGGCGGACGGCGCAGGGGCTGCGGGGGGAGGCGTGAACATGCTGGAGATGCCCTGCGCGAGCAGCACACCGCCCGCGACGCCTGCTGCTCCGGCGGCCGCGGTGCGCAGGAAGCTGCCACCACCGCCAGCACCGGCGGGTGCCGCCTGATCGGCTCCGCCGTCGCGCCGGGACCCGAACAGGCCTCCCCAGCGTGGGCGCGGGCTCTCCTCCGTGACGGCGGGCGCGGCGGTCGCGGGCGTTGCCGGAGGCGTGGCGGCGGGCGCGCCTGCTGCGGCGAGAGCCTCCTTCTGCAGCAGCACGGTCTGCACGAGGAAGTACAGGGCGTCCGGCTGTGTGCCGATCAGCTGATCGATCAGGCGGGCCGCCTCGGCATCCTTCTGGATCGGTTCCGCACCGCGCACCGCGTCGGCGAGGTCGACGATCAGTCGCACATCCGAAGTCTGCATGGCATGTCCTTTCGTTCGGCGCGGATCGGCGTCGGGTGCCGTGGCCGCGCTCTTCCATGCTCGGTCGCCGGGGACTGCGGGCCCATCCGCCGGGCGGCCGGGAACGCTTGCCGACCGGCGGACACCCCTCGCCCGACGGCGGGGCGGGATCAGTCCGTGCGGCGCGGCAGGGTCAGGCGCACGAGGAAGCCGTCATCGAGAGGGTGGGCGTCGAGGGTTCCCCCCAGGATCTCGGCACGCTCGCGGAGGCCTCTCAGCCCCAGACCCGCGCCGGGCAGATCGAGAGCCGGCTCCGTCATCGCGCCGTTGGTGATCGTGACACCGCACGCACGGTCGTCCTGCCAGAACGCGACGGCGACGGGCGAGCCGGGCGCGTGCTTGCGGACGTTGGTCAGCGCCTCCTGCACGGTGCGGTAGACGGCGCGTTGCGCCGCGGGCCCGAGATCTTCGGGTGGGGCTCCGGTGACCGCCAAGGCCATGCCGGTCGATGCGAGCAGTGCGGGAAGCTCCGCGATCGTCGGCTGCGGCGCGAGACCGGGACTGCGGGTGCCGGCCGCGCGCAGCAGCATGACCATCGAGCGCAGCTCCTCCAGAGTCGTCGAACTCAAGGACCGGATGGATGCCGCGCCCTCCCGCGCCGCGGCATCCGCCGCCGTGACCTGCAGAGCGGCCGCCTGCACCGCGATCAGACTGACCTGATGCGACACGACGTCGTGCATCTCGCGCGCCAGCTGGTTGCGCTCTTGGGCGAGGACGGACTGCGCGTACAACTCCTGTTCGTGGCGCTTGGTCGCCTCGATCTCCTCGAGGCGCGCGTGCAGCTCCTCCGTCGTCTGCAGGAGTTGGCCGAGCAGGATGGGCGCCGCCGCGGTGGCCGCTTGGTACACGAAGGTGACCGCGGTCCAACTCTGGTCGACGACGAGCTGATCGACGATCGGCCACCCGATGGCCTCGGCCGCGGCGAACGCCGCTCCCGCGAGAATCAGCAGCCCGCGCGCCCGCGTGCGCGCCGACAGGCTGAACAGCGCGATGACGGGTGCGGCGAGCACATTCGCGATGAGTGCGGCAGGCAGGGTGAGTGCGAAGGCCAGCGCCGGCCAGCGACGCCGCAGCAGCAGTGCGGCGCACCCGAGGATGCAGACCGCGAGCGTCAGGGGGTCGTCGGTGTTGGCCGAGAGGTACGCGTCGGCGGCTGCCACGGCGACGGCGAGAAGATCGACGACGAGCGGCGGGATCCGCCGCCACCATGCTCGGATGGCGTTCACACCGTGTCGTCCCGTTCGGCGCCGTCGTGCGCGTCGAGCAGGCCCGCGCGCTGCGCTGCGAGCGCCGCCTGCACGCGACCGGCGACTCCCAGCTTCGCGAGGATCGCGCTGACGTGGTCCTTGACGGTGCCGGCGCCCAGGTAGAGCCGTCCGCCGATCTCCGCATTGGAGAGCCCCTGAGCGACGAGCGCGAGCACCTGCTGCTCGCGACCGGTGAGCGTCGCGACGCGCTCGGCCTCGGCATCCATGGCCAGGCGGCCCGGCTGCGTGTCCAGAAGCCGACGCGACGCGCGCGGGGCGAGCACGACGCCGCCCGCGGCGAGAGCCCGCACGTACTGCGCGAGCTGATCGGGCTCGGTGTCCTTCAGCAGAAACCCGGAGGCGCCGGCGTTGAGCGCAGTGAGCACGTACTCGTCCGCGTCGAACGTCGTCAGCATCGCGATCGCCGGCCGATCGGGCATCGCGGTGAGCACGTTCAACAGCGTGAGCCCGTCCACCTGGGGCATGCGGATGTCGAGGAGCAGCACGTCGGGCTTCTCCGCCTTGATCACCTCGAGTGCGTCGACACCGCTCGCGCTGGCGACCACACGGATGTCGGGTGTCGCATTCAGGATGAGTGTGAAGCCGCTGCGCACCAGCGCTTCATCGTCCACGATGACGACACGGATCATCGACGCCACCTCCCTCCCTCAGAACCTAGATCATGGTGCTCGCGGTCGCGTCCACGTCGTCGGACGTTCCGCCATCCGCCGGGAGGGAGGCCCGCCGATCGGCGGGGGCGGATGACACCTGCCGACCGATGCGTCGACGCGCCGATCGAGGTTGGCTCGATGGTGTGAAACCTGCCTTCTCCGCCGTCGTCCGTGCTGTGCTGCGCCACCCCGTGTCGCTCGCCGTCGCCGCGGGGGCCCTGGGGATGGGGGTCGCCCATGTCACCGCGGCGGGAGAGGTCGCGCTGGACGGGGCGGCCTTCAGCGTGCTGTCGTGGCTCGGCCTGGTCGTGATGCTCGCGATCGTCGAGCGCATGATGGGAAGCGCGCGGGCGGTGCTCGTGACCGCTGCGGGCACGGCGACGGCCGTCCTGCTCGCCTGGGGTGTCTTGTCCACTCTTGCCGCTCTCGGGGAGCAGCTGTCGGTAACGGCCCTGCAGTACCAACCGTGGGTGCCCTCGGTCACGACGGCCCTTCTGGTGACGGTCGCGTCGGGCTCGCTGCGTCCCGCGACGCGGCGACGCGTCCGCTGGGCCGCCGTCACGATCATCGTTGCGATGCTCCTGGTCAACGGCCATGCCTCCGATCTGGCCCGTGCGGCGGCGGTGCTGCCCGGCCTCGCCGCAGCGGCGTGGTGGGCGCCGTCCGCCGCGGTGCGCCCGTGGCCGGCCGGAGCGCGCAGCACGTGGCGACGCCTCGTCTCATCCGCGCTCATCGTCCTGGCCAGCGCCCTCGCGCTGGCGGCGGTGACCCCCGACGCCAGCGGAATCCTGGCGTGGACGGGCGCCGCGGTCGACGCATCCCTCGCGCCCCTGGCCGCCGCGCTTCTTCTGGTCAGCGCGTTGCTGATCGATCTCGGTCGGATCGTGGGCGTCGTGCTCGCCGGGGCTGTGCTCGTCACGGTCGCCGCCGTCGTGTTCGTCGAGGTGCTGCTCACACCTCTGGTCGAGGGGGACCTCTGGTGGTCCGGGATCAGCGGCGGCGAGATGGAATGGCAGATCGTCATCGCGCTCGCCGGTGTCCTTCCCGCGCTGGCCGCGCTGAGCGTGGTGATCGGCGCTCGCGCGATCGTGCGGCGCGCGGCGCCGACGGCGACGGCGGAAGACCGCGCCGCCGCCCGGGACGCCGCACACGCTCTCGGAACCGGCACCTTCGCCCACATGGCGACCTGGGCGGGCAACTCGGTGTGGGTCGGCCCGGACGGCGCGGTGGTCGCGTATCGCGTGCGCGGCGGCGTGGCGATCACGGTGGGTGATCCGATCTGCTCCGACCGCGCGGCCACCGTCCGCGCATTCTCCGACTTCTGCGATCAGCGGGGGTGGATGCCGGTCCTGTACAGCGTCCATGCCGAGACGGCCGCCGATCTGGCCGGCGCAGGCTGGTCCACGATGCCGGTCGGCACCGAAGCGGTGCTCGCGACCGCCGGCTTCAGCCTCTCCGGCAAGCGGCGCCAGGACCTGCGGACCGCCGTCAACCGTGCCGCTCGCGAATCGGTCGAGGCCGTATGGACTCGCTACGTCGATCTCGACGCGGCCGCGCGAGAGCAGGTCGACCGCATCTGCGGGCGTTGGGCGCAGGGCAAGGCGCTTCCGGAAATGGGCTTCACACTCGGCGGCCTTGCCGAACTGAAGGACGAGGAGGTGCGCCTGATGCTCGTCGTCGGCGCTGACGGCGAGATCCATGCCGTCACGAGCTGGCTTCCCCGTCGACGGGCGGGCGTCGTCGTGGGATGGACTCTGGATGTCATGCGCCGCGCCGAAGCGGCCATGCCGGGAGCGATGGAGTTCGCGATCGTGTCGACCATCCGGCAGGCGGAGGTCGACGGCATCCCGACGATCAGCCTGTCCGGCACACCGCTCGCTCCGCACGAGGGTGCCGTACCCGGGCGGCTCTCGCGCCGCGTGGTGCGGGCCCTCGAGCCGGCCTACGGGACTCTAGAGGATCCCCGGGTCCGGCTCGAAT
>NZ_BADB01000133.1:0-8718 GCF_000333415.1 Microbacterium sp. B24
GAGCTCGGTCCCGGGGATCCTCTAGAGTCGCGATGCGCGCGCTGGGCGTCTACGTCGCCGACCTCTTCGACCGTGCCGAGCAGACCGACGATGCCGCGGTACTCGTGATGGCCGAGTTCTTCGTGCCGATCCTGAAGGGCTGGTCGACGGAGGATGCCGTGGCGTTGACGAGCGACGCCATCCAGGTGCACGGGGGCATGGGCTTCATCGAGGAGACCGGTGCGGCTCAGCACTACCGCGACGCCCGCATCATGCCGATCTACGAAGGCACCACCGCGATCCAGTCCAACGACCTCATCGGTCGCAAGGTCATCCGCAACCAGGGGGCCACCGCCGAGGCGCTCTTCGCCGACATCGAACGCACCGTCGAGGCCCTGCGCTCCGCCGGCGGCGAGGTCGCCGCGCGCACCGCCGACCGTCTCGAGCGAGCCCTGGCCGCCGCCCGCCGCGCCACCGCGGCGATGGTCGCGTTCGGCTCTTCGCCGCGCGACGCCCACGCCGTGAGCGTGCCCTACCTCATGCTCCTCGGCGTCCTGGCCGGTGGCTGGATGCACGCGCTCGCGGTGGTCGCCGTTGCGGCGCACGAGAGTGCGCACGAGGCGGATGCCGCCCGTCTCACGGCCGCCGACTTCTACGGAGCCCACCACCTGCCGCGCGTGCACGCGCTCGCCGAGACGGTGGCCTCCGGCGAGACCGTCTGAGCCGCCACCCGCCGCTAAGCCCCCGGTCGTCGAGCGATCGCAGCGAGTCGAAACGCCCCGTGCTCAGAGCTCGTCGCGCAGGCGCCGCACGACCTCGGCCATCGGCATCCGACGGGGGAAGGTCGCCACGACCACATCGTCGTTCTGCGCCTGCTCGCCGTCGGGGTGCACACCGAAGCGGTGCATGAGCTCGTCGTAGGCGTCGGTGAGCACCGACTCGGGGATGTCCTCGGTGCCCCGCAGCAGACGGCGCAGCACGTGGTTGTGCACCGCCGTCACGGCGGCGGAGAACGCCACGGCATCGATCGGATCGAGACCCGGGAGGGCCGAGCGCAGGTAGTCGTCGAACAGCCGCTCGTACTGGAAGACCGTGACGATCTCGCGGTCGCGCAGCGCCGGGACCTGGCGCACCACGGCGTAGCGTCGACGGGCGAGTTCGGGCTCGGCGGCGAAGTGGCGGAACACGTCGACCGAGGCCGCACACGCCGCCGCCCACGGGTTTCGGCCCAGGCCATCGCCGCTCGTCAGCTTCTGGCGCAGGTGCGCGAGCAGCACGTCGTGATCGCTGAAGACGACGTCGTCCTTACCGCCGAACTGACGGAAGAAGGTCGATCGCGACACTCCCGCCGCCTGCGCGATCTGCTCCACCGACGTCGCTTCGAAGCCCTGAGCGGCGAAGAGATCCAGCGCAGCGGCGACGACGGCGTTGCGGGCGGAGGTGGGTGCGGCGTCGGTCATGCCCGTGAGCCTAACGCCCCGCCGAGCGCACGGCACCTCGCCGGCGCGCGGTCGGATCCGCACGGAGGGTCGACTAAGCTGGGGGATCGGTCGATCTCTCGATATCGAGATTGTTTCGGCACTTTTGTTCCGATACCGAGAACCCTTCGGCACGACACCCACTGACGCCCAGCGAAGGATTGCACGTGGATCTGTACGAGTACCAGGCACGAGACCTGTTCGAGAAGTACGAGGTGCCGGTGCTCCCCGGCATCATCGCCGACACTCCTGAGGAGGCGAAGGCGGCGGCCGAGAAGCTCGGCGGCGTCGTGGTCGTCAAGGCTCAGGTCAAGACCGGGGGCCGCGGCAAGGCCGGCGGCGTCAAGGTCGCCAAGACTCCCGAAGACGCGTACGAGGCCGCGAAGGCCATCCTGGGCCTGGACATCAAGGGCCACGTCGTCAAGCGCGTCATGATCGCCGGCGGCGCCCAGATCGAGAAGGAGTTCTACTTCTCGGTGCTGCTGGACCGCGCCAACCGTTCGTACCTGAGCCTGTGCTCGGTCGAGGGCGGCATGGAGATCGAGCAGCTCGCCGTCGAGAAGCCCGAGGCGCTGGCCAAGGTCGAGGTCGACCCGCTGACCGGCATCGACACGGCCAAGGCGCTCGAGATCGCCAAGGCCGGTGGCTTCGACGACGAGCTGGCCCCCAAGGTCGCCGATGTGTTCGTCAAGCTCTACAACGTCTACACCGGTGAGGGCGCGACCCTCGTCGAGGTCAACCCCCTCATCCTGGATGCCGCGGGCAGCATCATCGCCCTCGACGGCAAGGTGTCGCTCGACGACAACGCCACCGAAGTGCGCCACCCCGAGCACGAGGAGCTCGAGGACAAGGACGCGGCCGACCCGCTCGAGGCGAAGGCGAAGGCGTCGGGCCTGAACTACGTCAAGCTCGACGGCCAGGTCGGCATCATCGGCAACGGCGCGGGCCTGGTCATGTCGACCCTCGACGTCGTCGCCTACGCCGGCGAGAACCACGGCGGTGTGAAGCCCGCCAACTTCCTCGACATCGGCGGCGGCGCCTCGGCCACCGTCATGGCGGCGGGCCTGGACGTCATCCTCGGTGACCCGCAGGTGAAGTCGGTGTTCGTCAACGTCTTCGGCGGCATCACCTCGTGCGTCGCCGTGGCGGAGGGCATCGTCAAGGCGCTCGAGATCCTGGGCGACACCGCCACCAAGCCGCTGGTCGTCCGCCTCGACGGCAACCAGGTCGAGGAGGGCCGCGCCATCCTCGCCGCCGCGAACAATCCGCTCGTGACCCTCGCCGCCGGTATGGACGAGGGCGCCGACAAGGCCGCCGAGCTGGCCAACGCCTGAGCCGACGAGAACAGGACTGCAGAGAAATGTCTATCTACCTCAACAAGGACTCCAAGGTCATCGTCCAGGGCATCACCGGCGGTGAGGGCACCAAGCACACCGCGCTGATGCTGAAGGCGGGCACCAACGTCGTCGGCGGTGTCAACGCGCGCAAGGCCGGCACCACCGTCTCGCACGTCGACAAGGACGGCAACCCCGTCGAGCTGCCCGTGTTCCCTCGGTCGCCGAAGCCATCGCCGCCACCGGCGCCGATGTGTCGATCGCGTTCGTGCCGCCGGCGTTCACGAAGGACGCGATGGTCGAGGCGATCGACACCGAGATCCCGCTCCTCGTCGTCATCACCGAAGGCGTCCCCGTCGGCGACACCGCCGAGGCGTGGGCGTACGCGAAGAGCAAGGGCAACAAGACCCGCATCATCGGGCCGAACTGCCCCGGCATCATCACACCCGGAGAAGCGCTCGTCGGCATCACGCCCGCGAACATCACCGGTAAGGGCCCCATCGGTCTCGTCTCGAAGTCGGGCACCCTGACGTACCAGATGATGTTCGAGCTGCGCGACCTGGGCTTCTCCACGGCCATCGGCATCGGCGGCGACCCCATCATCGGCACGACGCACATCGACGCGCTCGCCGCCTTCGAAGCCGACCCCGAGACCAAGGCGATCGTCATGATCGGCGAGATCGGCGGCGACGCCGAGGAGCGTGCCGCGGAGTTCATCAAGGCGAACGTCACCAAGCCGGTCGTCGGCTACGTGGCCGGCTTCACCGCCCCCGAGGGCAAGACGATGGGCCACGCCGGCGCGATCGTCTCCGGCTCGGCGGGCACCGCACAGGCCAAGAAGGAGGCCCTCGAGGCCGCCGGCGTCAAGGTCGGCAAGACCCCGTCCGAGACCGCCGCTCTCATGCGGGAGATCATCGAGACGCTCTGACGTCCGACGAGAGAGGGGGTGGATGCCGCGGCATCCACCCCCTCTCTCTGTCCCCGCCCCGTGCCGAGCCGCTACGAATCCACCGAGCCGCCACGAACGGGCGTGGCGGCTCGCGCGGAACGTAGCGGCTCGCGGGAGCGGGAGGAGGGGAGGGGAGGGGGTCAGCCTCCCAGGAGCATCTCGATCGGGCCGCGGGCGAAGTAGATGAGGAAGCCGGCGGCGACCACCCACAGCAGCGGGCTGATCTCCCTCGCCTTGCCGGAGAGCGAACGCACGACCACCCAGCTGATGAAGCCGGCGCCGATGCCGTTGGCGATCGAGTACGTCATCGGCATGACCGACACCGTCAGGAACACCGGCAGCAGCACGCTGAAGTCGCTGAGGTCGATGTGCTTGACCTGCGCCATCATCATGGCGCCGACGATCACGAGCGCCGCCGCGGCGACTTCGGTGGGAACGATCGAGGTGAGCGGTGTGAAGAACATCGCCAGCAGGAAGACCACGCCGGTCACGACGTTGGCGAGCCCCGTGCGGGCGCCCTCGCCGATGCCGGAGCCCGACTCGATGAACACCGTGGCCGACGATGAGGAGGTCGCGCCTCCCACGACGGCGCCGACGCCCTCCACCACGAGGGCGGATTTGATGCGGGGGAAGTCGCCCTTCTCGTCGGCCAGACCCGCCTCCTTCGCGAGGCCGGTCATCGTGCCCATCGCGTCGAAGAAGTTGGAGAACACGAGCGTGAACACGAGCATGATCAGCGCGACGATGCCGACTTTGCCGATGTCGAAGCCGAAGTCGACGGCGCCGAGCAGGCTCAGGTCGGGGATGCTGACCGGAGAGCCGGTGAGCGCGGGGATCGTGAGCCCCCATCCGCCCGGGTGATCGGTCGCCGAGCCGAGGTGCCAGATGGCCTCCACGATCACCGACACGACGGTGCCGCCGACGAGGCCGATCAGCATGCCGCCTTTCACCTTGCGGGCGACGAGCACTCCGGTCACCAGCAGCGTCAGGACGAACATGAGCGTCGGGATCGACGCGACCGAGCCGCCGATGCCGAGGCCGACCGGCGGTGAGTTCGATCCGGTCGCGGTCACGAAGCCGGAGTTGACGAACCCGATGAAGGCGATGAAGAGGCCGATCGCGACGGTGATGGCGAGCTTCAGCTGCACCGGCACGGCGTCGAAGATGAGCTTGCGCAGCCCGGTCGCCGCCAGCAGCACGATGATGATGCCGTTGATCATCACGAGGGCCATCGCCTCGGGCCAGGTGACCTCGTGGATGACGCTGAAGGCGAGGAACGCGTTGATGCCGAGTCCCGCCGCGAAGGCGAACGGAAGCCGCGTCACCAGGCCGAAGAGGATCGTCATGACCCCGGCGGTCAGCGCCGTCGCCGCCCCCACGGCGGAGAACGCCAGCTCGTTGCCGGCGATGTCCGCCTTGCCCGACAGGATGATCGGGTTGAGGATCACGATGTACGCCATCGTGACGAAGGTGACCAGTCCGCCGCGGATCTCGCCCCCGATCGTCGAGCCGCGACGGCTGATCTCGAAGAAGCGGTCGAGCGCCCCGAGCGGGGCGTCGGCGGAACGGGTGGCGGACGTGGGTGTAGCGGGCATGGATCCTCCATCCAGAACCGTAGTGGATGCCGCGGCGTCGGCGCCCCGCGCGCCCCGCGCCCGCTCATCACCCGGGTAGGTAGGGTCGAACCCGCATGAACCGCCTGCTCGTCCTCCTCCTCGCCGCCGTCGATGCCCTCATCGCGGCGGCCGTCGGCGTCGCCGTGGTCTTCGCGCCGCTCACCCTCTTCTGGGTGATGGCGCTGGGAGGCACCGCCGACTGGGCCGCGCTGTGGCCCGCGGCCGTGCGCATCTGGCAGCTCGGCCAGTTCGTCCCCCTGCACATCACGCTCGGGGACGACTACCTCGTCGCCGCCGGCATCGCGCCGCAGGCGGCGTCGTTCGTCGTCTCGCTGGCTCCGCTGGCACTCGCCGTCTTCACGGCCCTGTTCGCGGCACGTTCGGGCGCCCGCGCGGCCCGCTCCGGGGCTTGGGCTGTGGGCGTGGCGGCCGGCACGCTCGTGACGCTGCTCATCGCCGCCGCGCTCTGGGCGACATCGCGCACTCCCGTCGCCGCCGTCTACGGGTGGCAGGCTCTGCTGCTGCCCACCGCGGTCTTCGCGCTCCCCGCCCTGGTGGGCGCCGTCGTCGAGGCGTGGCGCAGCGGAGACGGCGGTCTCATCGACGCTCTTCGCGACCGGATCGACGGCGCAGATCCTCGGCGCGGCCACCCGTGGGTGGGCGCCGTCTCTGCCGCCGCCCGGGGACTCGCCGCGGCCGTCGCCGGCCTGGTCGGCGTCGGCGCGCTCGTCGTCGCGGCGGCCGCGGTGCTGCGCGGCGGGCAGATCGTCGCACTCTTCGAGGCGGCGCACGTCGATGTGCTCGGCGGTGCCGTGCTCTCCCTCGGACAGCTGGTGTACCTGCCGACCCTCATCGTCTGGGGCGCTTCCTTCGCCGCCGGGCCGGGTTTCGCGATCGGCGCCGGCACCGCGGTGTCGCCGGCCGGCACGACTCTCGGGGTCCTTCCCGGCATCCCCGCTCTCGGCCTCATCCCCGACAACCCCTCACCGTGGCTGTTCGCACTCGTACTGGCGGTCGTCGCGGTGGGTTTCCTCGCCGGCGCGATCGCCCGCACCCGCCTCGCGTCCGCCGGTGAGATGGATGCCGCGGCGGCGTCGACCACGGCCGTGCGCCTCGTCGTCTTCGGCGCGATCGTCGTGCTCGCCGCCGCGGCCGCGGCGCTGCTCGCGGTCTGCGCGTCGGGCGCGGTCGGGCCGGGCCGCCTGGGCGCGGTCGGTCCGGCGGCCGGTCCGTTCGCGTTCTGCGTCGGCGTCGAACTGGCCGTCGGCGCCGCGATCGCGCTGTTCTCTCCGGCGCGCACCAGAGAGCCCGCCGCCGCGCCGGTAGACTGACCGGGTGCTGACGGTCGCCGTTCTCATCTCGGGCACCGGCTCCAATCTCCGAGCCCTCCTCGAGGCCGCCGCCGACCCCGATTTCCCGGCCCGCATCGTCGTCGTCGGCGCGGACCGCCAGGCAGACGGCTTCGCCCACGCCGAAGCGTTCGGCATCCCGACCTTCCTCGTGCCGTTCCGCGAGTTCGAGACCCGCGAGCAGTGGGGCGAGGAGCTCGACCGTCAGCTGCGAGTGTGGAATCCCGACCTCGTGGTGCTCAGCGGTCTCATGCGCCTGCTCCCGGCATCGGTCGTCGACGCCTGGGCGCCCCGCATCATCAACACCCACCCCGCCTATCTGCCCGAGTTCCCCGGCGCGCACGGCGTTCGCGACGCGCTCGCCGCCGGTGCGACCCAGACCGGGGCGAGTGTCATCGTCGTCGACAACGGTGTGGACTCCGGGCCGATCCTGGCCCAGGAGCGCGTCGCCGTGCTGTCCGACGACACCGAGCAGAGCCTGCATGAGCGCATCAAGCCGGTCGAACGGCGCCTGCTCATCGATGTCGTGCGCGCGGTGGCGTCCGGAGAGCTCGAGCTGTCCGCCGCCGCTTCCGACGCACCCGCGTCCTGAAGACCCGATCCACCTCGAACACTGGAGCCCCGCATGGCCGGTCCTGCCGTCGATCCCGCCCTCTACCGATCCCGTGACCTCGTGCCCGTGCGCCGGGCCCTCATCTCCGTGAGCGACAAGACCGACCTACTGCCGCTCGCTCAGGCCCTGGATGCCGCGGGCGTCGAGATCGTGTCGACCGGCGGGTCCGCGGCGCTGTTGCGCGACGCCGGCCTCGCCGTCAAGGACGTCGCCGAGATCACCGGCTTTCCGGAGTCGCTGGGCGGGCGCGTGAAGACGCTGCATCCCAGCGTGCACGCGGGACTGCTGGCCGACCTCCGGCTCGAAGACCACGAGACCCAGCTCGATGCCCTCGGCATCCTGCCCTTCGAGCTCGTGGTGGTGAACCTCTATCCGTTCGTCGAGACCGTGGCCTCCGGCGCGGTGGGAGACGCGGTCGTGGAACAGATCGACATCGGCGGGCCGGCCATGGTGCGCGCCTCGGCCAAGAACTTCGCGAACGTCGCAATCGCCGTCTCGCCCGAGTCCTACCCCGCGATCATCGAGGCGCTCGGTGCCGGGGGCACCTCTCTGGCCCAGCGCCGCGAGCTCGCCGCCCGCGCCTTCGCGCACACGGCCGCCTACGACCGCGCCGTCGCCACCTGGTTCGCGGAGGAGACCCTCGAGGCGGAGGGCGATCTGCCCCAGCACCTGACGATCAAGGCCGAGCGGCTGAGCACGCTGCGCTACGGCGAGAACTCGCACCAGCGCGCCGCGATCTACACGCGCGCCGGCGCGCACGGCATCGCGCAGGCCGAGCAGATCCAGGGCAAGGAGATGTCGTACAACAACTACGTCGACGCCGACGCGGCCCTGCGTGCAGCCTTCGACATGGTCAAGCCGGCGGTGGCGATCATCAAGCACGCCAACCCGTGCGGCATCGCGGTCGCAGCGCCCAACGCGCTCGACCCCATCGCCTCGGCGCACCTGCGCGCGCACGAGTGCGACCCCGTCTCGGCGTTCGGCGGCGTGATCGCGGCCAACCGCACGGTCACCCTGAAGATGGCGGAGAACCTCCGCGACATCTTCACCGAGGTCATCGTCGCCCCCGACTTCGAGCCGGAGGCACTGGAAGTCTTCGCCCTGAAGAAGAACCTGCGTGTGCTCCGCCTTCCCGCCGACTGGCGGCAGGAGCCGATGGACGTGCGGCTGCTGTCCGGCGGGCTGCTGCTGCAGGACGCCGACCGCTTCCCCGACGACATCGAGTCTGTCGCCAAGAACTGGGAGCTCGTCTCCGGTGAGCGTCCGGACAGCCCCGAGGAGATGGAGAACCTCATCTTCGCGTGGAAGGCCTGCCGCGCCGTCAAGTCCAACGCGATCGTGCTCGCCCAGGGGCTTGCGACCGTCNGCATCGGCATGGGACAGGTCAACCGTGTCGACTC
>NZ_BADB01000132.1:0-2581 GCF_000333415.1 Microbacterium sp. B24
AGCTCGGTCCCGGGGATCCTCTAGAGTCCCGAGCATGAGCGAGCCCAGCCGCAGCACCGCGTCGGTACGCGCGATGAACTGCACCGGTTCGAGTGCGAGCTCCTGCGTCACCGTGGGTTCCGAGGGCTCTGACGGCGCAGCGGACGGCTCGTCGGGCGGGGCGGGGACCATGGTCCGATCCTCGCACCGGCGCCGCCGCAGGGCGAGGATCGCGAGCCGGAACAACGGATGCCGATATTCACGGTCGCCGACCGATCAGCGGTCCTTCGCGCGCCCGTAGGCTCGGCATCACGGAGGAGGGGAGAGCGCCCCTCACCATCCGCACCAACGGATCGCATGTCCGGCCGCCGGAACCCGGCGCCGATGCGAGCGTGGGCGGGAGAGCCGGATCCGGCCCGTGCGGTGCTGCGCGGGTCGGATCCGTGCGCCGCGGTTTCAGTCCAGGACGTCCGCCAGGTCGTATGCGCGCACCTGTTCCAGCTGGGCGAAGGTGCACGAGCGCGGGTCGCGGTCGGGCCGCCACCGCTCGAACTGCACCGTGTGGCGAAAGCGTGCGCCCTCGAGCTGGTCGTAGCGCACCTCGAGCACGCGCTCCGGCCGCAGCCGGACGAACGAGGTGTCCTTCGTCGCCGAGAAGCGCGAACGGTCGGTCTGTCCGGTCACGGCGGTGCCCTCGGCATCCGTGACGACGAGAGGCGCCAGCTCGTCGACGAGCTCACGTCTGCGCACATCGCTGAAGGCCGACGCTCCGCCGACGTTACGGAGATCGCCGTTCTCGTCGTACAGCCCCAGCAGCAGCGAGCCGACACCGTGGCCGCTCTTGTGCACGCGGTAGCCGAGCAACACGACGTCGGCCGTGCGGGCGTGTTTGATCTTGAACATCGTCCGCTTTCCGGGCGCGTAGGGCAGGGCGAGCGGTTTGGCGATCACCCCGTCCAGCCCGGCGCCTTCGAAGCGGGCGAGCCACTGCGTCGCCAGGTCGTGGTCACCCGTCGTGCGCGTCACGTGCACCGGGGCGGGGACCGTCCGCAGGAGGTCTTCGAGTTCTGCGCGGCGCGTCGAGAACGGCTCCTGCTGGAGATCGCGCTCGCCGCGGGCGAGGAGGTCGAAGGCGATGAACATCGCGGGCGTCTCACTGCTCAGCAGGGCGATGCGGGAGGCGGCGGGGTGGATGCGCTGTGACAGCGCCTCCCATGACAGCCGCCGACGCCCGTCGGATCCGGCGAGCGCCACGACGATCTCCCCGTCGAGCAGGCATGGCTCGGGCAGCAGGGCGGTGCACGCGGCGACGAGTTCGGGGAAGTAGCGGGTGAGCGGCTTCGCGCCGCGCGAGCCGATCTCGACGTCGGTGCCGTCCCACGACAGCAGGGCGCGAAACCCGTCCCATTTCGGCTCGAACGCGAGGCCCCCGGGGGTGCGGGCGGGGTCGGGAACGGCGCTGACGGCCTTCGCCAGCATCGGTGCGGGGATGTCGAACGGCATGGCTCTCATCATGACGGCGGGGGCACGCGGGCGACAGGGGGCATCCGACGACTCGCGATGAGACTGAGTATCACTTATGATGGTCCGCAGTCTCATTCGCATTCTTCATCGGGATCGATCACCGAGACGCCGCGAGCATCCGAGGAGTTCCCATGGCCGCTGAGTACCAGGCCCCCACCGTCGACTACGCCTTCCTGTTCGGCGAGGCGTTCGGTCTCGACATCGTCGCCCGCGCGACCGGCGGCGAGCTCACCGCCGCCGACGGCGCCGACGTGATCGCCGGAGCCGGTGAGTTCGCGGCATCCGTCCTCGCGCCGCTGCAGAGCATCGGCGATCGCGAGGGCGCTCGCCTCGTCGACGGCCAGGTGCGTCTGCCCGACGGGTTCGCCGAGGCCTACGCCGCGTTCGTGGAGGCGGGGTGGATCAGCGCCGAAGCGCCGGTCTCGGCCGGCGGCGACGGACTCCCCGGGGCGATTCGGGCCGGCCTCGGCGAGATCTGGAACGCCTCGAACGCCGCGTTCGCGCTGTGCTGGCTGCTCACCGCGGGGCAGATCCACGCGCTGGATGCCGCGGCATCCGATGAGATCCGTGAGACGTACCTGACGAAGCTGGTCTCGGGCGAGTGGACGGGCACGATGAACCTCACCGAACCGGCGGCGGGCACCGACCTCGGCGCCATCCGCACGATCGCCACGCCCCGCGGCGACGGCACCTACGCCATCCGCGGTCAGAAGATCTTCATCACGTGGGGCGACCACGACGTCGCCGAGAACATCGTCCACCTCGTCCTCGCCCGCACTCCCGGTGCCCCCGAGGGAGCCAAGGGGCTGTCGCTCTTCGTGGCTCCGAAGCAGCTCGTCAACCCGGATGGCTCGCTCGGCGAGCGCAACGCCGTCACCACCGTCGCGGTCGAGCACAAGCTCGGCATCCACGGCAGCCCCACGTGCGTGCTCTCCTACGAGGACGCCACCGGGTACCTCGTCGGCGAGGTCGGCGGGGGACTGGCCGGCATGTTCGTGATGATGAACTCCGCCCGCATCGCGATGGGGTTCCAGGCGACCGGAATCGCCGACAGGGCGCGCAGCAGGCCACGGCCACC
>NZ_BADB01000131.1:0-12875 GCF_000333415.1 Microbacterium sp. B24
GCTCTCGTCGCGCCACGAGCTGACGCCCTGGGCTTCGCAGCGGCGCCTGCTCTGAGACGGTCGCCGCGGCATCCCGCATGCGGTGTCAGAGCCGCGACCTAGACTTGACGGGTTATGAGCGACCCGATCAAGCCCGTCATCGTCGGCATGCCCACGGATGCCGCGCGCGGCGCGGGAGGCCGGCTCGACGAAGACCTGCTGGCCGGTCTCAACCCGCAGCAGCGCGAGGCCGTCACCTATCGCGGGCAGGCCCTGCTCATCGTCGCCGGTGCGGGTTCGGGAAAGACGAGCGTGCTCACGCGCCGCATCGCATCGCTGCTGCGCGCACGCGAGGCGTGGCCGAGTCAGATCCTCGCGATCACCTTCACCAACAAGGCCGCCGGCGAGATGCGCGAACGCGTGCAGCAGCTCATCGGCGACACCGCGCAGGGCATGTGGATCTCGACCTTCCACTCGGCGTGCGTGCGCATCCTGCGCCGTGAGGCCGACCAGTTCGGCTTCACCAAGAGCTTCACGATCTACGATTCCGGCGACTCGCGCGCCCTCATCAAGCGACTCGTCAAGCAGTACGAGGCCGACGCGTTCGGGTTGACCCCGGCATCCGTCCAGGGGCGCATCTCGAAGCTGAAGAACGAGCTCGCGGATGCCGAGTCGTTCGCGCGCACGGCCAACATGAGCGACCCCGCCGAGCGCCTGTTCGCAGAGATCTTCGCCGACTATCAGCGTTCGCTTCAGCGCGCCAATGCGTTCGACTTCGACGACCTCATCGCGCAGACCGTCTACCTCTTCCGTGCGTTCCCGCACGTCGCCGACACCTACCGCCGACGCTTCCGCCACATCCTCGTCGACGAGTACCAGGACACCAACCACGCCCAGTACGCGCTGATCCACGAACTCACGCGGCCCATCGAAGACGTCGGTGCCCTGCTCGACGAGACCGACGGCGCGTCGCTGACCGTCGTCGGCGACTCCGACCAGTCGATCTACGCCTTCCGCGGCGCGGACATCCGCAACATCACCGAGTTCGAGCGCGACTACCCCGGCGCCAAGGTCGTGCTGCTCGAGCAGAACTACCGCTCGACGCAGAACATCCTGACCGCGGCCAATGCCGTCATCAGCAACAACTTCGACCGCAAGGACAAGAAGCTCTGGACCGACGTCGGCGCCGGAGACAAGATCGTCGGCTTCACCGGGTATTCGCAGCACGACGAGGCCCAGTTCGTCGCCGACGAGGTCGAGGCGCTCCACCGCGCCGGTCTGCCGTACGGCGAGATGGCCGTGTTCTACCGCACCAACTCGCAGTCCCGCGCGCTGGAGGAGATCTTCATCCGCGCCGCCGTGCCGTACAAGATCATGGGCGGCACGAAGTTCTACGAGCGCGCAGAGATCAAGGACGCGATGGCCTACCTCATCGCCGTCGCGAATCCCGCCGACGAGCTGAGCGTCCGCCGCATCCTGAACAAGCCCCGCCGCGGCATCGGCGACGTCACGGAGACCTCGATCGCCCGTTACGCCGCCGACCAGGACATCACCTTCCGCGATGCGCTCGCCAACGCGTCGGCGCTGGGAGTCGGCCCCAAGATCCAGGCCGCGATCGCCCAGCTCGACGCCGTGCTCGTCGAGGCGACGGCCATCATGCTGCCCCCCTCGGGCGAGGCACCGCCGTCGACCTCGGTCGCCGAAGGCCTCACCCTGCTCCTCAACAAGAGCGGCTATCTCGACGCCCTGCGCATGTCGAAAGACCCGCAGGACGAGGCGCGCGTCGAGAACCTCGACGAGCTCGTGGCCGTCACCCGCGAGTTCGCCCGCAACAACCCCGACGGCACGATCCTCGACTTCCTCGCGGAGGTGGCCCTCGTCTCGGATGCCGATGACCTCGCCGACGCCTCGGGCTCGGTATCGCTGATGACGATGCACACCGCGAAGGGCCTCGAGTACGACGCCGTGTTCGTCACCGGTGTCGAAGAGGACCTCATCCCGCATCGCATCTCCGCGGGAGAGCCGGGCGGCCCGCAAGAGGAACGCCGCCTGTTCTACGTCGCGCTCACGCGCGCCCGCAAGCGCCTGCACCTCTCGCTCGCCATGACCCGCGCCCAGTTCGGTGAGGTCTCGGTCGCGATGCCCTCACGCTTCCTGCAGGAGATCCCCCACGAGCTCATCGACTGGCGCCAGTCGCCGGGAGACATCAACGCGCGTGGTCAGGGAGGATCGCGAGCACTGAACGGACGGAGGCCTGGCGGCTTCGGCGGTGGGGGCGCATCGGGCGGCTCGCGTTACGGCGACGAGCTCGTTCCCCTGCCGCGGCGGGAAAAGCCCGCGGGTGACCTCGCGAAGTTCGCCAACCGCATCCCCGCGAAGGTGCGCGACAACGGCGACATGGAGCTGGTTCCCGGCGATCGCATCCGCCACGAGGACTTCGGAGAAGGCCGCGTCGATCAGGTGACGGGCGAAGGCGCCAAGCGCGTGGCCCACGTGCGCTTCGACCGCGCCGGGCAGAAGAAGCTGCTCATCAAGATCGCCCCGATCGAGAAGCTGTAGTCCGGCGGTTCGCGCTGTCGAATCCGGCACGCGCGATGCGTGTTTCGGTAGCGCGAGACGGAAGGGAGCGCGCGAGGCGGATGCCGCCCCGCCGCGGGCCGGTGGCGGTCCCAGCTAGGCTCGGACCCATGGCACTCTTCTCGCGTCGCGACCGTTCCGACAAGGGTGACGGCGCCCCGGCATCCGAGGTCGAGTCCGTCGACACCGTTGTGGAGACGGACGAATCCGCCGAAGCGGCATCCGTTGCGGCCGAGGGGGTGCCGCAGGTCGGCATCTCGGTCTCCACCTTCGGCGCCGACCCGACGGCTCCGGCGCCCGCAGCGCCGACGCGCCCCGCGGCGACCGCACCGGCTCCGCGCGAGATCGTGCCCGGTCTGGTCGACAACGCGCTGCTGCAAGGCGCCTTGGCGGGCCTGTCGGCGGAGCCGCAGAACACAGAGATCATGAACGTGATGCGCCAGGCGCTGCAGGGGCAGCTGTTCCTGCGGGCGCAGGGCGACGTCCAGGCGCTGATCGCTGCGGGCCAGCAGATCAACCTCGCGATCGCCTCCGTGGAGGGAAAGCGCTTCCTCCTCGCCTTCAGCGGCGGCGCCGCACTGCAGGCCAGCGTCGACTCCGAAGGCGGGGCGGCCACCTCGGTCATCGGGCAGCCCGCCATCGAGGTGCTGCGCAACGCGGTGGCCGGGGGATACGACGGCATCTACCTCGATCACGCCACCGCCGGCGCCCGCGTCATCCTGCCCAAGGAGCTCATCGCCCGCGCCGTCGAGGAGAGCGAGCCCACGTTCGAGATCAAGACGCTGCTGTCGGCGCCGCGCGATGAGAGCACGGCCGCACGCGTCGCCGACGCCCTCTCGCGCCTTCCCGTCTGGGTGGCCGGCAACAGCGACGCCGAGGGGCGCATGGGCCTCGCCGAGGCGCGCACCCCCGACGGTCAGCGCCGCATGGAGGTGTTCTCGCACCCGTTGGAGGTCGTGGCTCTCGGCCGTGGCGACAGCCCCCTGCCGGTGCAGCCCGAGCAGCTCGGCCGCGCCCTGGCATCCGAGCCCGGCCTCACCGGCGTCGTCGTCGACCCGGGCGGCCCCTGGATCGAGCTCGACCGCGACGCGCTGGCCGGTGTCATGGCGCTCGCCGGCTGACGCGCGGACTGATACTCGCGGACGGACACGCGCCGCAGGCCCCGCAGATTCGGATGAATGCAGCGGATTCGGATGCCGCGCGGCATCCGGTCCGCATCCGTTGCCGGCCACCGAATCTGTGGCGACCCGCGCGAGCGCGGGATCGCCCCCTGTCGCGACCGGCGCCCGGCCCGTAGGGTCGGGGCATGGCCTCGGAGCGCATCACCCTCGACGTCGACGGGCGGGACGTCTCGCTCTCCAGCCCGCACCGCGTGATCTGGCCGGAGCTCGGCATCACGAAGCAGGAGCTCGCCGAGTACGTGATCGCCGTGTCCGAGCCGTTCCTGCGGGCCAACGGCCACCGCCCCGTCTCGCTCGAGCGCTTCCCCGACACCGTCGACGGCGAGCGCTTCTTCTCCAAGAACCCGCCACGCGGTGCCCCCGACTACGTCCACGAGGTGATGTGCACCTACAACAGCGGGCGCCGTCACCCTCAGGTGGTGCTCGACGAGGCCGCGGCCATCGTCTGGGCAGTGCAGATGAACACCGTCGTGTTCCACCCGTGGGCCTCGCTCGCCGCCGACACCGACAATCCCGTCGAACTGCGCATCGACCTCGACCCGCAGCCCGGCACCGATTTCGCGGATGCCGCCGCCGTCGCTCCGGTGCTGCGCGACGTGTTGCGCGAGGCCGGGCTCGAACCGTGGCTGAAGACCAGCGGCAATCGCGGCATCCACGTGTTCTGCCCCATCGAGCCGACGCACGAGTTCCTCGACGTCCGCCATGCCGTGATCGCGGCGGGACGAGAGCTCGCACGACGGCTGCCGGATACCGTGACGGTCGACTGGTGGAAGGAGGAGCGCGGTCGGCGCATCTTCGTCGACTTCAACCAGGCCAACCGCGATCGCACGATGGCCGGCGCCTACAGCCCGCGCGCTCTGCCGTCGGCGACGGTCGCGACGCCCATCACCTGGGCGGAGCTGGCCGAAGGCGTGGATCCGGCCGCGTTCACCGTCCGGACCGTGCCGCAGCGGCTCGCGGCGGTCGGGGATCCCTGGGAGGGACTGCAGGAGAACCCCGGACGCATCGATCTGCTGCTCGAGTGGTGGCAGCGCGACCTCGAAGCGGGTCTGGGCGAGCTGCCATTTCCGCCCGAGTTTCCCAAGATGCCGGGCGAGCCGCCGCGCGTCCAGCCCAGTCGCGCAAAGAAGGACTGATCGGGTTCACCGACCGGTCGCTCGGCGGCATCCCCTCCGTCACCGGCGACGGCTAGCGTCACCCGTGATCGCCGTTCGGGTGGCGGGACAGGAGAGCGCCGGCATGCGAACGAGGATGATCGCACGCGTCGTCGTCGGTGCGTGCCTCGTCGTTGCCGCAGGCCTCGGCCCTATCGACATCGCGCGCGCGGACGACGACTCGTCGGGCACGTCGCCGTCGAACGCGCAGATGGTGATCGCCGTCGTCGTTCCGCCGCATGAGCGCGGGCCTGCGACGCCTGCGCCCACCCCCTCCACCGTTGCGGGCGGCCCGGACGACGGCGCCGTCGACGGGCGTGCGCCCGATGGCCGGCTCGCGCCGACGGGCGACCAGCTCGCCGGAGCGCTCGTGTTCGCCGCCGCCGCTGCCGCGCTGATCGGCGGCGGCGCTCTTCTTCGCCGCCGCGCCGCGCGCGACTGAAGCGCGTACGACGCGCTCCCGCCTCAGGCGCGCTCGTCGGAGACCGTGCGCAGCGTGGTCGTGCTCGGCGTCGCGCCGACGACCACGTCGCCGGCCGTGTCGTCGGGTGCGGGGGCCGGCTGGGCGCTCGCGAGGGCGTCGGCGACGGCGCGGGCGACCCGCTCGTCCTCACGCCGGCGGCGCACCGCGCCCGCGCGACGCCGCCACCACAGCGCGGCCGCGACGAGCGCGATCGCGATCATCGCGATGATCAGCAGCAGCCACGGCACGGCGAAGCCGATCGCCTGCGTCGTGACCGGGGTGAGCCCCGTGGTGGATCCCGACGCGTCGACCACGATGGGGGTGATCGTCGCCGAGCCGATCAGGGCGAGCATGCCGGCGACACCGGGCACTGTGATCTGCACGTCGCGCGTCTCACCGGGAAGGATCTGCACCTCGGGGGCGACGTCGCCGGCATCGGTGGGAAACCAGCCGAAGGGCCCTGCGATCGTCGCGCTCTGCTGCGCGCCCATCGTCGTGTTGCCGGTGTTGTGCAGCGTGTAGCTGAGCGTGGCGGCGCCCGTGCCGAGCGACCACGTGCCACCCCAGGTCACCTGCGGGTTCTCGATCGCGAGCGAGGGTGCGAGTGCGCCCGAGACGCGCAGGCCGATGCGGATGCCGAGGCGGCGGTCGACCGAGATGCCCTGGTCGGCCGAGGAGTCCAGCGAGGTCACGATGCCCCCGACGTAGTCGCCGGGGGTCGCCGTCGTGGGAACGGACACCACGAAGGGACCCGTCGTGGATTCTTTCGGCGCGACGGTGACGGTGGCCGCCGCCCCGTGCGTCCAGGCGCCGATGCCGGTGGAGCTCTCCGCGGGCCGTCAGCAGGTCGAGCTGTCCCCCCCGCTCCGGTGTAGCCGTCGGCGGGGTACACCGCCAGCTGCAGCGCGGCGGCGCCGTGGTTGGCGATCACGAGGGCATCGCTGACGCTCTGACCCGGGTCCACCGCATACGTGTAGGACGTGCGCTCCGCGCCGAATCCGTTCGACTCCGTGCGCACCGACCACGTCACGTCGTCCGCGCTTCCGGCGTCGTCGGCGGCGGCGTGGGCGGATGCCGCGGGAAGCGCGAGGGGCCACAGCAGCGCCACCGCGGCGAGGGCCACGGCGGTCAGCGCGGAGCCGCGACGGAGTCGGAGAGAACGGAGCATCGGATTCCTTCGGAGGACGGGAGACGGGTGAGGCGCGAAAGGGGTGCGTCCCGGGACGCGCCGACCGGGTGGGTCGACGCGTCCCGGGTCGCGGGACGAGCTGTTCAGTTGTCGGTGATCATCAGTTGCTGATCGCGGTGAGGGTGAGGGTGCCGCGGTAGCTGCCCTTGTCGACCTCGACCGGGATCTTCAGATCCAGGTCGGAGCCGAGCACGGCGGTGCCGCGGTCGTGGCCCTGGGCCGCCGAGCCCAGCGCCCGCGAGTCGGACAGGCCGGTGCCGCCGTCGTAGCCCGAGCCGACCGGCGCACCCGCGACCGCGCCGCCGCCGGCGGCGACGATCTTCGGGGTCCAGCCGAGGTACTTTCCGGAGAACGACTTGCTGCCGTCGGTGAAGTCGCCGACCTTCGCTGCGATCGACCAGGGGGCCACGGCGCGGCGGGTGTCGGTCACCGTGATCGGGTTGATCTGACCGGTCGCCTCGAAGTAGCTGTTGTTCTTCTCGGTGGCCGTGCCGAGGTCGACGAGGCCGTTGTGGCCGTTGATGGTCCAGCCGAACTCACCGGGAGCGGCGTCGGGCACGTCGACCTGGATGTCCTGGCCGTCGCCGTGGGTGGGGTGGATGGTCACCTCGTCCTGCACGGAGCCGACCGGCAGCGCCGCCTCGGTGCCGTTGGCGGGGCCGCACCAGACGACCTTGCGCAGCTCGACGGCGGCGTTCGGCGCGTCGCACGTGCCGGAGCGCACGTTCTGCACGACGAGGGCGTCCTTCTGCACCTGCACCTTGACGAAGGTGCGCACGTGCTCCTGGTTCTGCACCGAGTTGTACCAGTAGTTCGACGGGTTCAGCGGGTCGGCGCCGTTGCCCCGGCCAGAGGTGGCGTCGCCGGCGACGGGCGTGGTGAGGTCGTAGTACTTCGAGCCGGATGCCGAGTTCGCCGTGACGTAGACGACGCCGCCGGGACCTTCGAAGACCTCGTTCTGGCCGGGCTTCTCGTCGGCCTTGGCCTTCTCGCCGTTCTTGATCTCGTACGAGCGCGAGTAGCTGTGGTCGTGACCCTGGAGCACGAGGTCGACGCCGAGCTTGGAGAACGTGGTCGGGAAGTCGACGCGGCGCGTCTTGTTGTCCTCATCCTGCGCGTGGTCGGCGGGGGAGTAGATGGCGTGGTGGTAGACGAGCACCGTGTACTTGGCCTGGGCGCCGTGCGCGTTGATGACGTCGGTCACGTACTGGATGTGCGCCGCGTCGCCGCCGCCTCCCGTGGAGGTCTTGTAGCTGTTCGAGTTGAGGTCGATGAACAGCACGTCCTTGTGGATGAACCAGTAGTCGCCGCCCGACGAGTTGGACGTCGGGTCGCCGTTGACGTAGTACTGACCGGAGCGGTCGGTGTTGGGCGTGAAGAAGTGCTGCTCGTAGGCCTTGCCGCCCACGTCGTGGTTGCCGATCGTCGCGACCCAGGGGTATCTGCGCAGCTGCGCGGGCGCGAGGAAGCCGTCCCACTGTGCCTCGGTGTTGGCCTTGTCGACCTGGTCGCCGCCCGAGACGAGCAGCTCGGCGTTCGGGTTGGACTGCAGCGAGACGTTGACGGTGTCCACCCAGCCGGCGGTGTCCTTCGCGACGTCGCCCGACGAGCCGATCTGCGGGTCGCCGTAGAACAGGAAGTCGAAGTCGCCCTCGAAGGAGTGCGTCTGGAACGTCGTCGTGGTCGACCAGGCGCCCTCGGAGCCGACACGGTAGGAGTACTGCGTGTTCTCCTGCAGTCCCGTGATCGTCGCGTGCCGGTTGAAGCCGCCGCTGGTGGCGATGTTGGCGGTACCCGTGGCGGCGAAGGTGACGGCGGATGCCGGGAAGGCGTCACCCACGAGCGCGGCGGTGGGCGCGACCTGGACGACCTGGGCGGTGTCGGCGGAGGAGTACCAGCTCACGATGCGCTGGGTCTCGTCGGCGCCGACGCCCAGGATCACGCCGGTCAGCGTGGTCGGGGTGTCGGCGAGAGCGGGAGTCGCGACGACTCCCGCGAAAGCCGTCGCGCACAGCGTGGCGGCGGTGATCCAGGCGATCGTCCGGCGCGCAGGGCGGGGCGCTCGCGGTTCGGCGGAGTGCGGCATGGTCTGTCCGTTCGTGAAGGAGGGATGCGCGGCGAAGGCCGGTCGCAGGCGCCGCGGAGGGCGTCACCTGAACGATCCGCCTTCGCGGTGACAAGGCGGTGAACATCCCGCCCAGAAGCGGTGACGTCCCGGCGAAACTCTGAGGGTTCACCCAGAGCCGGATCAGTCCCAGCCGAACACGCGCTGGACGAACCAGATGAGGCCGGCGAGGGTCACCGCTACGGCGAGTGCGCCGCTGGCCCACATCGCGACCCGGGGCGCGCGGCGGCGCAGCAGCACCAAGACGGGGAACACGATCGCGATCAGGCCGATCTGCACGGCCTCGATGCCGAGGTTGAACACGAGCAGCGACCACAGCAGCGTCCACGACCAGGGCTCGTCGATCCCGAGGGCGGAGGCGAAGCCGAGGCCGTGGATCAGGCCGAAGCAGAATACGACGAGCAGGCGCAGCCAGCCCGCCCGGTCGAGGCCGAGCGGACCGGCGTCGCGGGTCAGCTCCGTGGCTGCCTCGCCCTTGCGCCACAACCGGAACAGGTACCAGGCCGCGACGACCGAGATCGACAGGGCGATCGCCGGCTCGATGATGATGCTCGGAAGGCTCACCAGCTTCGTGGCGGCCAGGATGAAGGTCACCGAATGAGCGAGCGTGAACACGGTCGCCGCGAGGACGATCTCGCGGAGCTTTCGCGAGCCGGCGATGAGGGCGAGGAGGAACAGGATGTGGTCGATGCCGGTCAGGAGATGCTCCGCGCCCAGACGGAAGAACTCCACGAACCGGTCCCAGGTGCTCTGCGCCGTGGAGAACTCGGGCGCGGAGGCGTCGAGCGCGGCGGAGCCCTCGTGCAGGTCGATGTCGTAGGTCAGGATCGTCTTGGTTCCCGTGACGTAGCCCTCCTCGTCGGCGAACAGGGTGCTGCGCACGATGTGCGCCTCTCCGGCCGGGCAGGTGAGGGTACGGGGGATGACGACGTAGGGAACACCCTCCTGCACCGTCATCGATACGGCATCCAGTGGGCTGAGCGTGCAGCCGGCGGCATCGCCGCCGCTGGTGCGGATCGTGAACCGCTCGTCGAGGTAGCGGGAGACCGTGTCGCGATGATCCGTGACCGCCTGCGCCATCGCGGTGTCGTCCCGGGCGTCGAAGGCGGCGGTGCCCGAACGGAAGAACGCGTCGTCGTGCTGCGTGTCGGCTGCCGAGACCACGAGGAGGTCGTACTCCAGCTGCAGGGTCGCGACGGTTCGTCCCTGCTCGTCGCGGGAGAGGTCGGCGAACACGACCGAGCTGAAGCCGTGCGCGAGGGCGGCGGATGCCGAGGCCAAGGGGGAGAGGGCGGCGATCGCGACGGCGAGCAGGAGCACGGCGCGGAGGGAACGACGGTGAAGGGTCACGGCGTGAGCGTGCGCGTCGTCGGTGAACGGGGATTGACTCGCGCGTCAATCTTCGAGGAACGACGGTCGCCGCGTACCGCCGCCGCGGACCCGCGACGCGATGCTGGAGGAGTGCGTGTCGCCCGTTCCCGTCTCACCGTGGCCGTCGCGGTGTCCGCGGCGGTGATCGCTGCGGCGTCCCTCGCCGGATGCGCTGCCGACTGGACCGCGCCACACCCCGCGCCCAGCCTGATCGCGGCCGCCGATGCCGGCTTCCTTCCGCCGACCCCCCTGGCCCCGGCGGCGACGATGACCCCGAGTCCGGGATCGTGGGTCGGGGCGCGCCCGACGGCGGGACTGCGCGTGGTCCTGCTCACGATGGGCGACGAGGCGGCGACCGTCACGATGACCCACGCGGTGCGCACGTGGGCGCGTGAGGTGGGCGCCGACCTGCGCGAGGTACGGGCCGGGAACGATCCGATTCCCGCGATCACGCAGGCCATCGACATGCACGCCGATGTCGTCATGTCGGCGGGTGACGCCCTCGTGGACCCCCTCGCGATCGTCACCGCGAGCCACCTCGACCAACCGTTTCTCGTCTTGGGCGGCGAACTGGCCGAGCCGACCCAGAACGTGCTGGCCGTCGACTGGGCCGGTGCCGGCTTCCGCGGTGAGGATCTCGGTCAGGCCGCCCACCACGATCCGGCGAGCTTCACGCCCGAGCGCTGCAGCAACGCCGTCGCCGCCGGGGTCGCCGCGCTGCTCAGCGGGCAGAACGGCGTCGTCGTCTGGATTCCCTGACGCCGTCCCTCAGACGCTGGCGATCGCCTCGCGGCGGTGCGGGCGGGCCCACCTCGCCGGGGTGTGCGGTCCGTCCCACACCTGCACGATCCCCCACGCGACCGCGGTGATCGGCACGGCGAGCACGGCCCCGACGATGCCGCCCAGCACGGTGCCGGCGGTCAGGGCGATGAGGATGACGAAGGCGTGCAGCTGCATGGAGCGTCCCATCAGCACCGGCTGCAGCAGGTTGCCCTCGAGCTGGTTGACGAGCACGACCACGCCCACCACGAGCAGGGCCACGACCCACCCGTTGGCCACGAGGGCGACCAGTGCGGCGAGGATGCCGGCGAGGGTCGCCCCGACGATCGGGATGAACGCGAGCAGGAACACCAGCACCGCCAGCGGCAGGGCCAGCGGCACCTGCAGGATCAGCAGGCCGATCAGGATGCCGACGGCATCCACGGCGGCCACGGTCGCCGTGCCGCGCACGTACGAGCCGAGCACCGTCACCGTCTTGTCGCCGACGCGCAGGGCCCGCTCGTAGGGCTCACCGCGGAACGGCCGCAGCAGGAACGCCCACATCTGCGGGCCGTCCTTGAGGAAGAAGAAGAGCATCACGATCATCAGCACCAGGCCGGTGATGAAGTTGGCCACGGCGCTGACGCCGGCGAGAGCGCCGCTGCCGAACTGCGCGCTCGTCACGAAATCGGTGAGGGCTTTCAGCCACTCGTCGATCTGGGCGTGATCGATCTGGAAGGGCAGGGTGCCCGCCCAGGCCATCAGATCGGTGAAACCGCCCTGTGCCTGCGTCGCCAGCTCGTCCCACTGGTCGCGCACCGCCCAGACGATCAGCCAGCCCACCGCGGTGAGCACGAGGGCGATGGCGAACAGGGTGATCAGCGTCGCCACGAGGGAGGGGATGCCGCGCCCGCGCAGCCAGGCCATGAGCGGCGCGAACGCCGAGGCCAGGATCAGCGCGATCACGAGCGGGATCGTCACGACGGTCAGCTGGCGGATGCCCCAGATGATCCCCGCGGCGAGGGCCACGACCACGATGATCTGCACCGCCCGGATCGCGAGGGCGCCGAAGGCGTCGGACCAGAGGCTCCACGGTCTGCCCACGGCGCGCACGTGGACGCCGTCCGTGCCGTGCTGGTCGATGCGGACGGTGCGGTCGCGGAACAGTCCCATGCCTCGACCGTAGACGACGCGTCGCCTCCGCGTCGGTCACCGGGCCGGACGCGACCACTCCCGCTCGGTGAGCACGCGCGCCACGGTCAGGCCGATCGCGAGCGCCACGACGACGAACAGCGCGGTCGTCGCATTCTGGATCGCCGCCACCGTGTCGCCGCCGATGACACCGGCGATCGAGCGGTACGCGGCCGCCCCCGGAACCATGATGAGAACGGCCGGTACGGTCAGGGTCACGCGCGCGGCGCGCAGCCGATCGCCGAACAGGTAGGCGCCCAGGCCCACGGCGAGGGCAGCGGCAGCGGCGGCGACGGCGGGATTGACGTGGGCGTCGACGAGCGCCAGGCGCCCGACGTTCGCCACGGCGCCCAGGCTCGATGCGGTCAGCGCGATCGCCCACGGCGTGCCGAACAGCAGGGCGAAGCCGAGCACGCCGACGAAGCCCGCGGCGAGTCGGACGAGCGACAGGAGGGGCTCGGCGAACTCGGGCGCGGCGACCTGGGTCACCGTCGCGTCGAAGACGGTCGCGACTCCCCAGACGGCGGTGCCCGTCGCCAGCAGCACCAGGACGGCATAGGTGACCCGGGCGATGCCGGCGTTCAGATCGAGGCGGGCGAGGTCGAGGGCGCCGGTCACGAGCGGGAAGCCGGGAACGAGGTAGAGCACGGCGCTGGTCAGTGCCGCGTCGTGCTGCCCGCCGGGCACGCCGAAGGCGACGAACACCTGCGCGGCGGCGAGGTAGACGAGCAGCGCCGTCATCGCCGAGGCGAACACCAGCAGGAACTCGTTCGTCCGGAGGCGATGGATGAGCATCCGCACCCACTGACCGGCCGCGGCGGCGATCCCGACGGCGACGAACTCCTGCCACCCGCCGTGGACTCTAGAGGATCCCCGGGTCCGAGCT
>NZ_BADB01000130.1:0-8980 GCF_000333415.1 Microbacterium sp. B24
GTAAAGTGGCGGGGAGCTCTCGCGACTCGACGCCGCGGCCGCGCTCGCCACGGGCGATCCCGCGGCCGCCTTCGACATCCTCCCGTGGCTCGGCACCTCGATCGACGCCGACGCCGCCGCGCGCCGATTCGACGCATGGGGACTGTCCACGGTCATCGACGAGAACACGGGCACATCCGTGGTCGCGGCGTCGGTCTTCAGGGCGCTCCACGAGCGCGCCGGCATCGACGCCCGCTTCCCGATCGGCAACGCGGGACTGCTGCACGTCTACGGCTACCTGCTGTCGACGACACCGACGCCCTACGGCCTCAAGCGTGATCGCTGGCTCGACGGCGCGCTCGCCCGGGCCTACGGGCTCGCGGCCGACGCCTTCCTGCCGTGGGCGCTGCCGACGGGCGAGACCCTGCTGACGCGGGTGACGGCGGCGATGGCCGAGCTGCTCGCACGGGCAGCCGTCCGGCGCGAGCAGCTCGGCGGCACAGAGGCGATCATCGCGGTCGACCGGTCCGCGGCATCCGGCGCCGTTGCCCTGGCCTATGCGCTCACGAGCGGCGGGTCGACGCGGCTGATCACGACCTTCCCCGTCGCCGCCGTCGACGACGTGCTGGCCGGCGTCGACGCCGACGGCCCGCGGCTGCGGTGGAACGCGGTCGGCTGAGGGGCGCCGCTCAGCCGGCCGGCGCCGCTCAGCCGGCCAGTGCCGCGTACTCGTCGGCCGCGGCGGCGACGCGGTGGTTGTAGTCGATCGAGGGGTTGTAGGCGTCGACGGCGCGGATCCAGGAGGACGGGTCGGCGAGATCGCCCCCGGCGCGGCACAGGTAGTCGGCGGCGGTGAGCGCGGCGTCGTCGATCGCGTCGACGTCGGCCCGCCCGTCGCCGTCGCCGTCGCGGCCGTCGCGCGCCCATGTCTCCGGGATGAACTGCAGCGGCCCCAGCGCACGGTCCCACCGGGTGTCGCCGTCGAGCGCGCCGCCGTCGGTGTCGGGCACCGCGAGCGAGGAGGTGCCGTCCAGCGCGATCCCGATGATCCGCGGCCGCGCCACCCCGTCCGCACCGATCGCGCCGCCGAAGATCGTGCCGTGCCCGGACTCGACCTCGCCGATCCCGGCGAGGGTGTTCCAGCCCAGGCCGCACCCGGGATGCAGGGTCTGCATGCGCAGCGCCGCGCCCGCGTACGCGGCGAGCGCACGGGGTGGGATGCCGGTGCGCGCCGCGATCCGCTGCACCCACGAGGGATCGGCGAGCGTGGAGATCGCGGCGCGGGCTGCGCGCGTCGCCGACGGTGAGGGGCGCGGCGAGACGGTCGGCGACGCCGCGACGGATGCCGCGGGCGCAGGGTCGGCGGCCGGGTCGGCGATCGCGGGCGCGGCCCCCGGGCGCGCGGCGCCGGTCCACAGCACGCCGACGAACGCAACGAGGGCGGCGAGGGTCAGCGCCGCGCCGACGAGGGCCGCCCGCCGGGGCGCGCGCGAAGTCGTGTCCGCGAGCCGATCGCCGCCGTCCTCCCCCTCGGCGGGGGCCAGCAGGCGCGAGAACTCGTCGCTCATGCAGCCCGCACCCTCCGCCGTCCGACCCACGCCCAGACGCCCTGGCGGGGACCGAGGAACACCGCGGCGAGGAAGAACGCGAGCAGCACCAGCACGATCGTGCCGCCGACGGGCAAGTCCCACGACCACGAGACGTACAGGCCGACGACCGCCGCGAGGCCGCCGATGACCGGCCCGAGCGCCATCATGGCGGCGAGGCGGTCGGTGAGCATCCGGGCCGTCGCGGCGGGGGCGATCAACAGGGCCAGCACGAGAACGTTGCCGATCGTCTGCACGCTGATGACGACGGCGAGCGTGACGAGCACGTAGAGCGCCAGGTCGACCCAGAACACCGCGACGCCGAGCGCGCGCGCCGACTCGCGGTCGAGGCTCGTCGCGACGAACTCCTTGTGCAGCGCGAACATCGCGACGAGCACGATGAGGGCGGTGATCGACACGACCCAGAGGTCCTCGTCGCGGATGCCGGTGATCGACCCGAACAGGAACTGCTGCAGCGAACCGGCGTAGCCGGGCGCCTGCGAGATCACGACGATGCCCAGGGCGAACGCCCCGACGAAGAAGATGCCGATCACGGAGTCCTCCTTCACCCGCCGGTTCTGGGAGAACACGGCGACGAGCACCGCCGTCACGACGCCCGCGATCGTCCCGCCGAGCACGAGGTCGCCCGAGACGACGAAGGCGATCGCGAGCCCCGGGAAGACGGCGTGCGCGACGGCATCCCCGATGAACGCCATGCCGCGGAGAACGACGAACGTGCCCACCACGCCGCAGACGAGCGCGGAGACGACGGCCACGATCAGCGCCTTCGGCAGAAAGGCCAGCTGCGGGTTGAGCAGGTCGGCGAGGAAGTCGAGCGGGCTCATCGCACCGTCTCCAGCACCCGCAGGAAAGCACTGTCCGCGCCGACGCCGAACGTCCGCGCCCACGTCGCGGTGTCGCCCGCGACGGTCGCCGGCGCGCCGTCGGCGACGATGCACGTGTCGAGGAGGGCGATGCGATCGCACGCCGCCAGCGCGCCGGCGATGTCGTGCGTCGTCATGAGCACGGAACGATCGGATGCCGCGAGCTCGACGAACAGGGCGGTCAGCAGCTCCTGAGTGGGCAGATCCAGGAGCCGTTCGCGGTGCTCGGACTCGAGGAATCGGTGGCGGAGAGTCGCGACCGGGTCGTCTTCTCCCTCGGATTCGGGCTGACCAAGCACGGCCGGGTGCTGAGCGACTTCGGCGATCTGTCGGGTCCCGACGGAGAGCGCCTGCTCACGGTCGGCATGACCCGCGCACGTCGCTCGATGGTCATCGTCTCGTCGATCCGTCCCTCGGCCTTCGACGAGGGACGCCTGGAGTCCGGTGCGGCGACGCTCATGTCGATCCTCGGCGGCATCGCCGCCCGCGCCCGTGAGTCCCGGCTCGAAGACCTCGCCGATCCGCTCACGCTGGCCCTCGCCGGTCACCTGCGCGCACTCGGCATCGCCGTGGACGTCAACTACCGGGGCCTCCTTCCCCTGGTCGCGCAGCACCGTGGCAAGGCGGTCGTCGTGGAGAGCGACGCCGACAGCATGGGGGAGACGCTGCGTGAGAGCCTGCGACTGCGCCCCCAGGTGCTGCGCCGTCTCGGATGGCACTACGTGCGCGTGCACGCCTTCGACCTGTACAGCGACCCGGCCGGGGTCGCGGGACGGATCGCGGCCATCCTCGGCGCCTCGCCCGAGACGCCGCGCGCCGAGACCGTGACCGAACCACTCGATCTGCGCTGATCCCCGTGGCAGACGAGAGCCGCCAGCGCGTCGAGCGCGTGCGGGGGGCGCGGCGGGCACGGCTGACGCCGGCGCCCGGCACCGATCCCTCGCCCGACGTCCCCGTCGCACGCGACGATGCCCCGCCCCCTGCGGGGGACGGGGCATCAGGACCCAACGATGAGCGGCTGCGGCGCGACGTGCCGCCGCACTACTAGGGGCGTTTCGACGCGCTGCGCTCGCTCACCGACCGGAAGAGCGACGAGTCGAAACGCGCTCAGCGCGCGGCGGAGTTCTTCTCCAGCAGGTCGCGGATCTGGATGAGCAGCTCCTGCTCGGTCGGCAGCTTCTCCTCTTTGTCTTCGGGGACGCCGGCCTTGGCGGCCTGACGCTCCTTCCACGCGTTCATCGGGAACACGAACACGAAGTAGACCACGATGGCCACCGCGAGGAAGCTGATGAGGGCGCTGACCAGGTCGCCGATCGGGAAGGTGACCGTTCCGCCCCAGACCGCGGGAACCGGGATGCCGGGAACACCGTTGTCGCCCGGCTTCCAGAACACCTCGATGAGCGGGGTGATGATGGACGCCACGATCGCGTTCACGACGGCGGTGAACGCGGCACCGATCACGACAGCGACCGCGAGGTCGATGACGTTGCCGCGCATAATGAAGTCTTTGAAGCCCTTGATCACGGTTCCTCCGATTCTCCGGCGTGCGCCGGTCACGACCCCGACGAAGCGGGCGAGGACTTCGCCTCGGACTTCGATGATGTCGAAGTCGATGCGCCGACGCCAGCGCCCCCGCCGGAGGTGGACGAACGCGAGTCGGTGCGGTAGAAGCCGGAACCGTTGAAGGTGACCCCGACGGATCCGTACTGTTTGCGCAGCGCACCGCCGCACTCGGGACACTGCGTCAATGCGGCATCCGAGAAGGACTGCACGGCGTCGAAGCGGTGTCCGCACTGCGTGCAGGCATAGGCGTAGGTGGGCATGGTCTCCTCCGGGAAGGGCTCAGCGTTGCGGCGACGCGAGGTCGACGGTGCGGGTGGGGGTCACGACACCGGTGACCGGCTGGTCGTGGAGGTCGCGGGGAACCTCGTCCAGCAGTTCGGTGTCGAAGACGACGGCATAGACGGGCGGGCAGTGCTGCATCGAACCGAGGGTCTTGTCGAAGTAGCCCCGTCCCCATCCCAGGCGCATGCCGGAACGGTCGACGGCAGCGGCGGGGATCACGAGCAGATCGACATCGTTGACGGCCAGCGGACTCAGCACCTCGCCGACCGGTTCGGGCATGCCGAACAGGCCCTCCGCAATGTCGGCGCCGGGTTCGGCGACCACCCAGTCCAGCAGTCCGTCGGCGCGAGTGATCGGCAGCAGCACCCGGATGCCGCGCGCGACGGCGTCGGCGACGAACTCGTGCGTGCCCGGCTCGGTCGGAGCAGAAAGGAAGCAGGAGATCGAGCGTGCGCCGGTGCGGGCGATCAGCGCGTCGAGCTGAGTCTTGACGCCGGCGGCGTCGGCGGAGCGCATCGCTTCGGAACGCTGCTGACGGCGCTCGCGGAGGTCGGCGCGCAGTGCGCGTTTCGCATCGTCGATGCCGTCGGTCATGGTCCGATTGTAGGCGGCGCACCGACATGCACGACCGCGACGGTCACGGGCGCGGTGGTGCGCGCCGGTAGGGTGTGGGTCATGTCAGCTCCTGCGATCAAGGCCGTCATTCCCGCTGCGGGTCTCGGCACGAGGTTCCTTCCCGCCACCAAGGCGATGCCGAAGGAGATGCTGCCCGTCGTCGACAAGCCGGCCATCCAGTACGTCGTCGAAGAGGCGGTGGCGGCGGGTATCGATGACGTGCTGATCATCCTGGGGCGCAACAAGAACAACATCTCGAACCACTTCGACTCCGTGCCCGAGCTCGAGTCGAACCTGCTCACCAAGGGTGCGCACGACAAGCTTCTCAGTGTGCAGCGCTCGACGGAGCTCGCCGATATCCACTTCGTCCGCCAGGGCGAGCCGAAGGGTCTCGGCCACGCCGTGCTGCGCGCCCGTCACCACGTCGGAGACGCGACCTTCGCGGTCATGCTCGGCGATGACCTGATCGACGAGCGCGACGAGCTGCTGTCGAAGATGCTGGCGGAGAACGCGGCGTCCGGCCTCACGGTCATCGCCCTCATGGAGGTCGACCCCGACCACATCCACCTGTACGGGGCCGCCGCCGTCGAGCCCACCGACGATCCCGATGTGGTCCGCGTCACGGGCCTCGTCGAGAAGCCGAAGAAGGAGGATGCCCCCTCCAACTACGCCGTCATCGGTCGGTACGTCCTCACACCGGGCGTGTTCGACATCCTCGAGCGCACCGAGCCGGGCAAGGGCGGCGAGATCCAGCTCACCGACGCCCTCCAGGAGCTGGCCGTTACCGACGGCGTGTTGGGCGTCGTGTTCCGCGGTCGCCGCTACGACACCGGCGATAGGGTGGACTACATCAAGGCCATCGTGCAGCTGGCCGCCGACCGCGACGATCTCGGTCCGGAGCTGCGGCCCTGGTTGAAGGACTTTGCGGAGAAGCTCTGACGCTGATCCTGAGCGGCCGAGGTGAGGGGTGCCGATGGAACTGACGGCTCCCCGTGAGCACGGTCCGATCGCGATCCGACTCATCAAGCAGCGCGACGCGCGCGTGCTGCAGTCGGAGTTGATGAGCAACCGTTCGTGGCTGCGCCCGTGGGAGGCGACCAGCCCCGACGGTCCCGTCTCGTTCGATATGCGCCTCGGCATCCGTCGCCTGCTGCAGCAGTACCGCGACGGTGGCGGCGTGCCTTTCGTGATGGAGTACGACGGCGAGCTCGCCGGACAGCTGAACGTCTGGGGAATCGCCCGCGGGTCGCTGTCGTCGGCGACGATCGGGTACTGGGTGAGCGAGCGGTTCGCCGGCCGGGGCATCACGCCGACCGCGGTCGCCCTGGCGACCGACGTGTGCTTCCGTGAGCTCGGGCTGCACCGCATGGAGATCTGCATCCGTCCGGAGAATCGGGCGAGTCTGCGGGTCGTCGAGAAGCTGGGCTTCCGTTACGAGGGGCTGCGGCGGCGATTCATCCATATCGCGGGCGATTGGCGCGACCACTACGCGTTCGCGCTGGTGCGCGAGGAGGTTCCCGAAGGCGTGCTGCAGCGGTGGTTGCAGGGTCGCGCGCCCGAGAGTGCGGCGACCGTGCCGCTCACCGACCGCCCCGCCGGCTGACCCGTCGCAGCGCGGCAGGAGGCCGCGAAACCTTCAGGTTCGACATGAAGGTCAGACACGCGGTCGGATGTCGCCCGATCGCGTCGCCTCGGCCCTACCGTGGGGGACATGGGTGGACAGGTTCTCGGCGGCGGCGTGGTCGTCCTCGTCGCCGTGGCGCTGTGGATGATCTACCTTCTGCCGTCGTGGCACGGCCGACACCAGTTCAATGCCGCTGAGCGCAACGCGGTGCGGTTGAATCAGGCGCTGCGTGTACTCGCCGAGACCAGTGAGACCCCGCAGGAAGTGCGGCTCGAGCTCAACGCGCGCACGGCGATGGCCCAGCAGCGACTGGCCCGTCAGGCCCAGACAGAGCGCGAGCAGGCCGAGCTCGCCCGCGTACGCGCCGAGCTCGAAGTCACCAAACTGCAGGCGCGCGCCGAGGCCGCGGCCGCCCGCGAGGCCGCCGCGCGTGCGGCCGCTCGCGAGCGCGCGCGTCCCGAGATCCGTCGTGCCCAGGCTCGTCGGCGGGCACGCCTCGTCGTCACTCTCGTCGCCGTCGCCGCTCTCGCGCTGGGCGCGTGGGGCGGCGTGCAGCTGGCCACGACCGGCGCGCAGCTGATGCTCTGGCTGGCCGGGGTGCTGTTCGTGAGCTGCGCCCTGCTGCTGCAGCGGATGTCGCGCGTGCAGCGTCGCGTGGTCGTCCGTGAGGCGGTCGCGCCGATCGAACGCGTCGCAGCCGACGTGCAGGACGTGGCTCTGGACGCCGAGCGCAGCTCGTGGGTGCCGCGAGAGCTTCCGCGGCCGCTCACCGTGTCGGCCGGCTCACGTGCCGCCGCGGTGCTCGACGAGGCGGACGCCCGTGAAGCGCTGCGTCGCGGCGCCGTCGAGGAAGCGATGCGCGCGCGTGCCGAGCGTCAGCGTCCCGTCACGCTGCAGCCGCGGCCTGCGGCCCACGACGACGAGCTCGTCGGCGGAGCGGCCGCGGGCGACGCCGCCATCGAGGCTCATGTGCGCCGCCTGCTGGAACGCCGCGCCTCCGGTCAGTAGCACCGGCTGATGACACCGACCGGTCGGCTCAGCCGACCAGGAGGCGTCCGCGGCCGATGACGACCTCGCGTCGCGGCGTGCGAACGAGGGCGTCCATGGCGTTCTCGGCATCCACGAGCACGATGTCGGCGCGGTCTCCTGCCTGCAGTCGATTCGTCGCCAGGCCGGCGAAGCGGGCGGAGGCGCCCGTCGCGATCTCGACGACACGGAGGAGGTCGTCGTCGCGCACGATGCTCGACGCGCGCGCGTACTGCCAGGCGATACCGAGGAGGTCTCCGGTGCCGTAGGGGCTCCACAGGTCACGGATGCCGTCGGTGCCGAACCCGAAGGCGACACCGGCCGCATCGAGCTCGTGCAACGGGAGCTGGGGGAGCCGGAGCGGCGCGACGGTGGTCATCGTCACGCCGAGTGCGGCCATCTGCGCGAGGAGGTCGCGGCGTCGGAAGCCGTCGAGCTGAGCGACCGCGAAGCCGTGTGCGACGTTGACACGGCCGTGCAGCCCCAACCGCTCGACGCGCTCCAGGATGAGCTCGACCTGAAAAGCCCCCAGCTCGGCGGGGTCGTGCAGGTGGATGTCGACGCCGACGCCATGGTCGGCAGACAGTGCGAGCAGGGCGTCGATCTGTCCGACGGGATCGCGGTCGATCGTGGCCGGGTCGAGCCCGCCGATATGCTCGACGCCTTCCCGCGCGGCGCGGTCGAGGAGGGCGAGCACGCCGGGGCGGCGCAGCACCCCGTCTTGCGGGAACGCCACGATCTCGACGGCCAGGGCACCGTCGTAGCCGGCGACGGCCTCACGCACGGCCTCGATGCCGCGCAGTTCGAGCCCCAGATCGACGTCGACGTGCGTGCGGATCGCGGTGGTGCCGTGGGTCACGAACTGCTCGAGGACGTTGCCGGTGATCTCTGCCGACGGCATCCCGATCTCGTCGCGGTGGGCCCGCTCGTGACGGATGCGGCCCTCGGTCGTCCCCTCACCGCCGTAGGACTGCCATGGCAGTCCCCACCACGACTTGTCGATGTGCGCGTGCGCGTTGACGAGACCGGGCAGGGCGAGCAGTCCGTGTCCATTGACGACGTTCCCGGCGGTGTCCACGGCGGTGACGTCGGACGTCGGCGTGACCGCGCCGATCATCCCGCCGGCGATACGGAGATCGACCGCGTCGCTCGGGTGCGACCACAGCCGGACGTTGCGAACGACATCGATGTCAGCAGGGGTGGGGCTCATGCCTCCATCCTGCCGGTGCAAGCGGGGCCCGAGACGCGTGATAATGTTGAAGACGTAAGGGCCTATGGCGCAGTTGGTAGCGCGCCTCGTTCGCATCGAGGAGGTCAGGAGTTCGAATATCGTTAGGTCCACCAAATCGGTCTCTTTAGAACAACTAAAAGGTAAGAGCCATTGCAGACGGCGCTTCCTTCGGAGAGGCGCCTTGCCTTCG
>NZ_BADB01000129.1:0-5125 GCF_000333415.1 Microbacterium sp. B24
TACGTCGCGATGCGGCTCTCGCTGACGGTCGTGTCGTAGTGATGACACGTGTACGAGACCGTCTCGCCGCTGCCGTTGTACATGGGCGCTTCCACCGCGCAGCCGTCGCCGGGAGGCGCCTCCCAGAATCCCCCGCGGTTGGTTCCCGCCGGAAGCCCCGCGGCCCCGGCCGGATCGAAGAAAGCGGAGAAGTCCATCGAACGGTAGAGCGCATCGGCACGGTCGTGCAGTGACGGCTCCGCCTCGCGCACGATCCGCAGGGCCGTCGCGAGCCAGCCGTTGTCGACCGTCGAGAGGAACGGATGGATCGTGTCGCCCGAGGTCGGAAAGACCGTGAGCTTGGCCCCCGTTGCCGGCGCGTACCAGTTGTAGAACATCCCGCTGCCGGGGTTTCGCTCCATGTGCTCGAGCGTGGTGATCGTCGCACTGAGCCGTTGACGCGCCTCGTCGGCACCGATGATCCCGAGATCCCGAGCCGTGACGGTGGACCACAGATAGCCGCCGATGTTGGTCGGTGACGTGTAGCCCGACGCGGATGCCGCGTCGAGGTCACCGCCGATGTTGTCGTCGACGAGGCCCGTCTCGGGGTGAGCCATCGCGGCCATCGACGTCCAGGTGTCGGTGGCGTAGCGCAGGAGCTCGCGGGCATCCTTCCCGTTGGGATGGCCGGGACGCCCGGCTCCATCCGCAGCGCTGTTCTGCGCTCCGGCGTCGTCGGGGGGCGCCGCGGTCGCGGGCGCACCTCCCGCCAGTGCACCGATCGTGAATGCGGCGATCGCGGCGGTGGCCGCGAGAGTTCTCTTCATGGGCGTGCTCTCCTCGTCGAAAGCGCTCCGCGGTGTCGGAGCCGCCCATAAAACCTTACACATGTACGGTTTATGTACAACCCCGTCCCCCGCCCACCCATCTCTCCCTGCCCGCGAGACACCGCTGACGCACCGAAACACGGGTGCACAACGGCAGTCTCGGTGCGCCGTCGGTGTCTCGCGGACGCGGCGACGCGGCGACGCGGCGACACGGGCGCGGGCGCGCGGGCGCGCGGGCGCGCTCAGGCGGTGCCGTCGTCGAGGTTGTCCGACAGGATGCCGAGCACGTGCGCCCGCACGACGCGGGCCCTCTCCCCCAGCATGCCCGCGACGGCATCCACGAACGCCTCCACGAACGCGGCGTGTGCGACCCGCGAGGTGTGGGCCAGCTCCTCGCGGAAGCTGACGCCGGTCGGGGTGATCACGAGCGAGCGGTCGGCACGGTCGGCCAACGGGCTGGACGCGAAGGAGGTCAGGGCCAGCACACGCGCACCGGCGCTGCGGGCCGCCTCGGCCGCCCGCACGCTCGCGGCATTCGCTCCCGAGCCGCTCACGACGATGCACACGTCCGCGGTCGACAGCTGACGCGCCGCGATCTGCTGCGCGATGGCATCCGCGATCACCTCGGCGGGACGACCGACCGCGGTCAGGCGCATCGCCAGATCGCTCGCGACGGGAGCCGACAGGCCGTTCGCGACGACCAGCAGGCGTGAGGCGCCGGCGACGTCGGCGACCGCGGACGAGACGTCGTCGGCGCTCATCAGGCTCACCGCTGTCGTCAACGACTGCGCGGTGCGGGCGAGGGCGGCGCGCAGTTCGCCGAGCGGGCCGTCGCCGTGGTCGGCGGCGCGTGGCGGCTGGGCGCCGAGTTCGGCGGCCAAGGCGACGCGCAGCTGCGGGTAGCCGCGATAGCCCAGCGACTGGCACGCCCGCACGACCGATGAGCGAGCGACGCCGGCACGGTCGGCCAGCTGCTGCGCGGTGAGCTCCACGACCGCGTCGGGCTCGGCCACGATGAGGTCGGCGACCCGCCGTTCGGTGGGCTGCAGGCCGTTGCGCATCGCGGCGATGCGCACCGTCGTCGGCGCGTCAACGGGCACGCGGACCCTCCATGATTCGCCGGCGGAGCGCTCCACTCGCCGCGTCGATCGCCATCGTGACGACGATCACCACGATGAGCAGCATCCCCACGGTGGACCACTCCCGGTACTGGGTGTAGGACGTCAGCATATCGCCGATGCCGCCGACCCCGATGAGACCGAGAACGGCAGACGAGCGCACGTTGATCTCGAACCGGTAGAGCCAGAACGACAGGAACACCGGCTGCGCCTGCGGCCACACGCCCCAGCGCAGCACCTGCGCCGTCGAGCCGCCCGCGGCGCGCGCCGCCTCGATGGGCCCGGGAGGTACGGCTTCCACCGCTTCGTAGCCCCATTTGCCGAGCGTGCCGATGCCGTTGACGGCGAGGGCGAGCGCACCGGTCAGCGGCGTCAGCCCGGTGACCGAGAGGATGATGATCGCGATGATCAGCTCGGGCACGGCGCGGATGACCGAGAACACGAGTCGCAGCACGCCGCGCAGCCACAGCGGCCCGAAGCCGCGGGCGGCCACGAGACTGAGCGGGGTCGCCAGCAGGATGCCGAGCACGGTCCCCACCCACGCCATCTCGATGCTCCGCCAGGTCTGCCAGAGCGCCTCGGGCAGCTTCGACCACTCCGGCGCCGAGAACATGAGCCAGAGGTAGCGACCGATGTCGGCGGGAAGGTCGGCGAGACGGCCCCACGAGATCTGCACCGACCAGAAGGCGGCGACCACGACGGCGGTGACGACGACGGCCGACACGGCCCGCCACGGCGAACGACGGCGGACGGGAACGGCGAGGGCGCTCACACGAGCCTCCGTCTGATGGCGTCGCTCATCAGGTCGATCACGACGACCACGACGAGCACTTCGAGGATGATGAGGGAGAGCTGGTCGTAGCGGTAGAACGTGCGGACGGCGTCGATGAGCAGCCCGATCCCGCCGGCTCCGACGAGGCCGAGCACCGTCGAGGCGCGCACGTTCAGCTCGAAGACGTAGAGGGTCTGCGAGACGAACGCCGGCCACGCGTCGGGCAGGGCGATGGCGCGGTTGATCTGCGCCTGCGTGCCACCGGCGGCACGACCGGCCTCGATGGCCCCGGCATCCTGCGCGTCGATTGACTCGGAGACGAGCTTGACGATGATGCCGATGTTGAAGATCGCGAGAGCGAGGATGCCGGGAAGCGCGCCGACGCCGACCATCGCGACGAGCACCGCCGCGTAGACGAGCTCGGGAACCGCGCGGATCACATTGAGCAGGGTCCGCACCGCACCGCGGAAGGCGGGGTGCGGATTGGTGGGCCGTGCCGCCCAGAACGACAGCGGCAGCGAGATCGCGGCCCCCACGACGGTTCCCAGCACCGCCATCTGCAGCGTCTCGAGCATCGGCGCGACGGTGCGCGGAAAGAACGACCAGTCGGGCGTGAGCAGTTCGACGATCTTCGTGGCACCGTTTCGCCAGTTCGCGACGATCGGCGCGACATCCAAGCCCACGCCGATGCCCGGAAGGCACGTGACCACCGTGATCACCACGACGACCGCTACCGTGATCCACGTGCCGGCGCGGCGTCGAGGCCGCTCGGGCACCACCAGCGCGGATGCCGCGGGCGCGACGCTCATCGATCGAGCCGATCGTCGCCGGTCAGCGACCGTCCGTAGATGTTCTCGAAGTCGGCATCCGTCGCGCTCGCGGCCGGCCCGTCGAAGACGACCTCCCCGGCGCGCATGCCGATGATGCGCGCGCCGTACTGCCGCGCGAGATCGAGCAGGTGGATGTTGACCAGCACCGTGATGCCGAGGTCGGCGTTGATCCGCCGCAGATCGCCCATGACGCCGTGCGCGGTGGGCGGGTCGAGGCTCGCGACCGGCTCATCGGCGAGGACGATCCGCGGCTGCTGCGCAAGGGCGCGCGCGATCGCGACGCGCTGCTGCTGACCGCCCGACAGGGCCGAGGCCCGATCCCACACCTTCGACAGGATGCCGACGCGATCGAGCGCCTCGAAGGCGATCTGCTTGTCGGCGTCGCGGTAGGCGCCCGCCAGGGTGCGCCAGTACGGCGTGTGGGTGAGACGCCCCACGAGCACGTTGTTCAGCACGGTCGTCCGACCGGCGAGGTTGAACCCCTGGAACACCATGCCGATCTGCCCGCGGAGGTGGCGAAGGCGCGTGCCCCGTGCGTTGTCGACGCGCTGGCCGCCGACGGTCACGGTGCCCTCCGTCACGGGCACGAGGCCGTTGATCGTGCGGATCAGCGTCGACTTTCCCGACCCGGAGAGGCCGACGATGCAGACCATCTCGCCCGGCGCGATCTCGAGATCCACACCGCGCAGGCCCACGGTGCCGTTGGGGTAGCGGACGGTGACCCCGTCCAGACGGATGCCCCAGGGCACCGCGGCCGCAGCCGCGATGCCCTGGGTCAGGATGCGATCCGTCACTGCAGTCCCAGCTGCTGCGCGGCACGCGCCACGACGTCGAGGGAAGCGGGGTTGGCGGGCGCGAGCTTGGTGATGGAGTAGATGCTCTTGAGCACCTTCGAGCCCTCGTCGGTGTTGGAGTAGGACTCCAGCGCCTGCGTGATCTTCTCCTGGAGGCCCGGCGAGAGCTTCGACGAGACGGCGACGCCGTCGTTGGGGATCGGGTCGCTGAGGGCGAAGACGACGACCTTCTGGCCCACGTCGGGGGTGTCCTTCTTCACGAGAGTGCGCGCGTCCCAGAAGCTGAAGCCGACCTCGGCATCCCCCTTATAGACGGCCATGACGGAGGCGTCGTTGGCGGTGACCGGGATCTTCTGGAACCCGTTGTCGATATCGATGCCCTTCTCCTTGAGGGCGAGCATCGGATAGATGTAGCCGGCCGGCGAGCCGGGGCCGAGCACGGCGACCTTCGCACCGGCGATCTTGGTGATCGCGTCCAGGCCGCTCGGCGTCGCCAGCTTGTCGGTGCCGTTGCAGTAGAGCATCCCATCCTTGTCGACGGGGGTGTCGGAGCAGTACTTGCTCGGGTTGTTCGTCATGAACTGGGCCGGGTAGGTGATCGCGCCGTTACGCTCGGTCTGCAGCACGACCTTCGCACCGTACCGGTCGCTGGCCTGCCAGAGCTGCAGCGACGGAAGGAAGCCGATCTGCGCCTGGTCGGCACCCATCGCCTCCACGGCGGCCTGATAGTCCTTCGACACGACGCCCGTGACGGGGATGCCGAGTTCGGAGCTCAGCATGTCGGTCAGGGGCTTGGCCGTGTCGA
>NZ_BADB01000128.1:0-10366 GCF_000333415.1 Microbacterium sp. B24
ATTCGAGCTCGGTCCCGGGGATCCTCTAGAGTCGTGCCGGAGGTGGCGACGGCGCCGTTGCGCACCCGCAGCGTCGCCAGGGCCGCCCCCGGCCGCACCGGGTCGGCGATGCCGACGGTCCACGACCAGGGCGCGCCGGGCGCGGTCCACACCCTCAGGTCGCCGCCGACGTTGATGCCGACGGCGCTCACCCCGGGCATCGCGAGCAGCGGCTGGAGGTGCGCCGTCGCGGCGACATCCGTCGCCCAGCCCTTCACGTAGCCGGTGGGGTCGAAGCCTTCCCGCCAGAAGGCGCTGAACCGCCCGCCGGTCGCCTCCTCGAGTCGTCGGCAGGCATCGGCGACATCCGTCAGCCGCGGATCGGCGTCGGCGAAGCTCAGCTCGCCGCGGCGCAGCCGCGAGATCTCCGAGTCCGCACGGTACGTCGAGAAGATCGCCTCCAGCTCGCGGAGCATCGCGACGGTGGATGCCGCGGCATCCGTCGCCGCCGCGCACGCGTCAGGACTGCCGATGACGTGGATGCTGGCGGTCGTGCCCATGAGCTCCGCCGTCCAGGCCCGGCGGCTCGGTTCGCTCATGCCGAGGCCTGGTCGATCGCCGACTGGAGCGAGTCGAGGTACCCGGTGCTCGTGTACGTCGCCCCCGACACCATGTCGATCTGCGCGCTCTGGGCCGAGAGCGTCTCGGAGATCAGCTGCGGCAGGGCGTCCTGGTTGATCTGACGGTCGCGGCTGCTGTGATCGGGGTAGGCCGGCGTCTGCACGTCGGTGATCACGCCGCCTGAGACGGTGATCTGCACCTGCACCGCCCCGTAGCGCGTGTTGACCGCCGAGCCGGTGAACGTGCCGTCGGTGAGCCCGCTCTTCGACGTGGTCGTCGTCGAAGAGGTCGCCCCCGACGACGAGCTCGAACTCGACCCGCCGGCGGTCGTCGTGGTCGACGAGGTCCCGGCCGACGGCGACGCCGGAGCCGGGGTGACGCGGGTGGCGTCCGTGCGATTCGCGTTCAGCGGTGCGGCGACGGCCGCGTCCTCGGGAAGGGATGTGCGATAGCTGAACAGCAGCACGAGGCCGCTGACGGTCGCGAGCAGGGCGTAGACGATTCTCTTCATGGTGGTGTCCTCTCTGAACTCAGACGCCGAAGGCTTCGCTGTGGATCTGAGCGGCCGGCACCCCGGCAGCCCGCAGGTCGCGACGCACCGAGGCCATCCAGGGCTCGGGGCCGCAGAGGTAGACGTCGTGATCGTGGATGCCGGGCACCATCCGCCGCAGCATCTCCGCACCGCGCCCATCGGCGAACGTCACCGGCAGCCACGTCGATCCGGCGCGACGGCGCGGACCGTGCAGAGCCACGTGGTGCAGGCCCCGGCGCGCGACCAGGCGCTCGATCTCGCGCACGCGCATCGACTCGGCCGCCGCATGGTCGCGAGTGATCAGGATCGCCTCGCCGGGCGCATACGGCTCGGCCTCGAGAAGCGAGACGAGGGGTGCGACGCCGGCGCCGGCACCCATCATGACGATCCCCCGCCGCGTCCGTGCCTCGCCCGTGAACTCGCCGTAGGGCCCTTCGATCAACACGCGCGTGCCCCGGCGGAGAGTCGCCAACCGGCGCGTCCCGTCGCCGACCATGCGGGCCGCGACGACGAGTTCGCCGCGGCGGGGGTCGGCCGCCAGCGACAGCGGGACTCCGCGCGTCCAGCCGGGTGCGCCCAGAAACCGCCAGACGAAGAACTGACCGGCGCGGGCGCCGAGGCGCTCCAAGCCGCGTCCGCGCATGCGGACCACGACGCCCACCGGCCCGTCTGCCTCGACGGCGACGACGCGGATGTCGTGACGCGCGGAGCGCCACAGCGGCAGCGCCACGCGGAAGACGATGACCGCGGCGGCGGTCGCCGCCCACAGTCCCCACCAGTACACCTCGGCGAGCGGATGGGCGGCGAAATCGGCGCCGGTCCACAGCATGTGCGGAATCGCCAGCCCGACACCGAGGTACCCGTACAGGTGCAGCAGGTGCCACGACTCGTAGCGCATGGCACGCCGCGCTCGGCGGATGCTGGTCACCACGACGAGCACCAGCAGGCCCGTTCCCGCCGTCGCGAGCATCATCCCGGGGTAGTTCCAGACGAAGTCCCACAGCTGGGCGATCACGTTTACACCGGCCTGGGCGGCGTAGCCGACCACCAGCAGGGCGATGTGCGCCAGCAGCAGCCAGAACGACCAGAAGCCGACCCAGCGGTGCATCCGCGTGATCGCATCGCGCCCGAAGGCTCGCTCGAACAACGGCACGCGCGCCATCAGCAGCACCTGGTACAGCAGCAGATTCGCCGAGACGAGACCGGTGATCCGCCCCAGCGTGTTCAGGGTGTCGGCATCCCACGCGCGCAGGTCCTGCACGGCGCCACCGGCGATCCAGAGCGCGACGACGAAGAGGCTCGTCGCCCAGATGACGGCGATCGCGAGCAGCCGCCAGAGCGGGCGGCGCGAGCGGATGCCGAGCTGCGGCGCGGCGATGAGCGGAGTGGATCGCGTGGCGGCCTGTGTGGTCATGCGTCGAGCGTCGTCGACCGGCTCTGAGACAAGGCCAAGAATCAGAGGCTCAGGCGGCATCCATAGGAATCTGACAGCCCCGCGACACGGGCGCTCAACATCCGCAGCTCTGGCGGATCAGCAGGCGCGGAGCGAACACGGCGTCGAAGCGCGTCTGCCCCTCCGGAAGCGCACCGGCGGTGCCGGCGAGGATGCGTGCGGCGGCGCGTCCCATGGCCTCCATCGGCTGGCGCACGGACGTGAGTGTCGGCGTGCTGAGCCGACCGGCCAGGATGCCGTCGAACCCGGTGACGGCCACGTCGTCGGGCACGCGCACGCCGAGCCCGGCGAGGGCGTCGAGGGCCATGAGCGCGTGCTGGTCGCTGGCGCAGACGAGAACGCGGGGCAGCGCGCCGCGGGCGTGGAGCGCGCCGAGCTGCTCGAGCATCCGATGCGGACCGCGCACGGTGCCGTCGATCGGCTCGTCACGGGGACGCAGACCCCACCGCATCAGCGACGCCCGGTACTCCCGGAAGCGTTCGGCGTTGTCGAAGCCCTCCTGGCGCCCGACGAAGGCGACGTCGTCGTACTGGTGGTCGCCGACGAGGTGGTCGATCAGCGCACTCATCCCTCCGGCGTTGTCCACGCGAACGCGGTGATGGGGATCGTCGCCGGGAGCGACGCTGAACAGGACCGTCGGGATCGTCGCGGGCATCCGCAGCAGAGCGGTCGGCAGCACCGGCGACGGGAAGATGGCCAGTCCGTCGACCCGGCCCGCCGTATCGGCGACCGACACATCGCTGTCCGACCCGCTGGAGAGCATGACCGGCCGCCCCAGCATCCAGCACTCCAGCGCAAAGCCGCGCTGGATCTCGTCGACGTAGAGCGGGAACGCCCGCGGATCGGCGAGGGTCTCGTCGTCGGTCTGCGACCACGGGATGATCGACGCGGCGTCCCAGGGCGCCCGCACATCGGGTCGCGGGGGTGCGACGTCGCGCGGGTCGGCCCGTTCCAGCATGAGGTCGAACGCGTGCAGGCCGAGCGTTCCCGTGCGTCCGTTCGCGAGTCCTCGCGCCGCCGCGCTCGGGGCGTACCCCAACCGCCGCGCGGCGGCCAGCACCCGCTCGCGCGTGGCTTCGCTGATCCGCTCGGGGCGTCGGAAGGCGAACGACACGGAGGCGATCGAGACACCCGCCTCCTGCGCGACGTCGTAGACCGTCGGACGGCGCGCAGCGGCATCACTCATCGGCTGTCCCTTCGTCATCGGCGGCCCGGAGCGTCTGGCGTGCGTCTCACCGGTCGGCGCGTTCTCCCACCCGTGCCGCCAGTTCGAGACCGAAGTGCACCGCGAACAGCGGATCACCCGTATCCGACGGTACATCTTCGCGAGAGGCGCGCACGGCATCCATCGACCGGGGCAGCTCCACCGGCAGGCGCCCCTCGGGAGCGACGCGGCCGGTGAGCACGTCGAGCACGGCGCGCGCGGAGCTGCCGAAGTCGACGACGATCGCCGACGCGAACTCCGCAAACGGTGTGAGGATGCCGGGCCGGTCGAGGTTGACGACGAGCACCAGCGGGCACTGCTGCGCGATACGTCGCATGCGGTAGATGCGCCCGGGCGGGAACTCGAGCGAGCCCTGGTGGAACCAGGCCTCGAGGAAGAGATCGTCGCGCGGCTCGAACGGGGCGCCGAGACGCACCAGGGCGAGATCGGCGGCGGCCGGATCGGCCACGACCTCGCCCAGCTCGGCGACGTCCTCCGCGCGGAAGCCCTCCACGTAGACGCGGCCGGTGCCGTCCGCGGCCAGCGGCAGCACGGGGTGGTCGTCGTCCGCGGTGGCGCGATTGACGACGACGGTCAGCGAGCGCGCCTGCGCCCGCTCCCCCTCGGCGCGGAACTCCGCGTTGCCGACGATGCGCTCGGCCTCGTCGGGATCGACGAACGGATCGTCGAACAAGCCCAGCTGGAACTTCACCCGCAGGATGCGGTGCGCCGAGGCATCGATGCGCTCCTCCGGGACGCGCCCGGCCCGGACGAGGTCGATCAGCAGGTCGACGCACTCCTCGCCGCCGAACTGGTCGGCCCCGGCATCCAAGATCTTGAGCATGCGCTCGCTCGGCGACAGCTCCTCGACGCCCCACGCGCGCGCCGGCAGCACCTGATCGCCCACGTGGTTGTCGTTGACGAGCTCCCAGTCGGTGACGACGACCCCGTCGAAGCCGAGCTCGTCGCGCAGCAGGTCGGTCACGATCTGGCGGTTGTAGCCGAAGCCGACCTCCTCGATCGGAACCCCGTGGCGTTCCAGCCCGATCGGCATGCCGTAGTACGGCATCATCGCCGCGGTTCCGCGCCGGATCGCCTCCCGGAAGGGCTCGAGGTGGTACTCGAACATGCCGCCGGGGTAGACCTGCTCGCGGCCGTACGGGAAGTGCGCGTCCTCGCCGTCCTTCTGCGGCCCGCCGCCGGGGAAGTGCTTCGTCGTGCAGGCGACGCTGTCAGGCCCCAGCTCGTCGCCCTGGAAGCCCTGAAGGTAGGCGGCCGTGAACTCGGCGACCCGTGCGGCATCCTGGCCCAGCGTCTGGGCCTGGCGGCCCCACCGGGGCTCGGTCGCGAGATCGATCTGCGGGTGCAGGGCGGCGCGGATGCCGACGGCGCGGTATTCCTGACGCGCGACGTCGGCGAAACGGCGCACCGTCTCGACGTCGTCGATCGCGGCGAGACCGAGTCCCTCCGGCCACTGCGAGAACGGCCCGGCGGCGAATCCGACACCGGTGTTCTCGACGAAGGCGTGCCGCGGGTCGGTGCTGATGGTCACCGGCACCCCGTGCGGGGTCTGCGTCGCGAGCATCTGGAGGTTGTTGTTCCACACCGCCGCCTGCCGCGCGGAGCGGATCGCGTGCACGTTGAAGTGCGTCAGGTGCTTGCCGAGCACCACCGCCGAGGTCGGCGACTTCGAGATCCGTCCCGGCGTCTCCAGCAGCTCGCCGTCCTCGCCCACCTCGATGACGGTCTGGAACATCAGACCGCACTTCTCCTCCAGGCTCATGCGGGCGACGAGATCGGCGGCACGCTCGTCGGCGCTCAGGCGCGGGTCCTCGTACGGATCCATCACCTGGTTGCCGTTGAGGTCGCGGAAACGGGTGCCGTCGGGCGCGGTGAGGAACGTGGGGGTCATGGTTCTCTTTCTCGAGGCGGGTCGGCGAGGGCTCACTTGAGCCCGGTTGTGGCGACGCCCTGGATGAAGTAGCGCTGCAGGAAGACGAACAGCAGCAGGATGGGCGCGATCACGAGCACCGATCCCGCCAGCAGCAGGCCGTAGTCCGTCGCGTTCTGGCCCGTCGAATACAGCGACAGGGCCACCGGCAGCGTGTACATGTTCTCGGTCTGGGCAGCGACGAGCGGCCAGAGGAAGTTGTTCCACGAGGCCAGGAACGTCAGAATGCCGAGGGTCGCCAGCGGCGGCCCGCACAGCGGCATGACGACACGGGCGAAGATGCGCAGCTCCCCCGCCCCGTCGATGCGCGCCGCCTCGATGAGTTCGTCGGGGATGCCGAGCATGAACTGGCGCATCAGGAACACCCCGAGCGGCGTCGTGATGAACGGCAGGATCAGCGCCGCGTAGCTGCTGGTCAGTCCGAGCGAGGAGACCATGACGAACAGCGGCACGAAGGTGACGACGCCCGGCACCATGAGGGTGACCAGCACGACGGCGAACAGCGCCTTCTTACCCGGGAAGTCCATCTTCGCCAGCGCGTAGCCGACCATCGAGCAGAAGACGAGATTGCCGAGCACCGTCAAGAGGGCCACCACGATGCTGTTGGTGAAGAACCGGCCGATGTCCAGCGGCCCGAACCACTGGGCGAAGTTGTCCCACGTGAACTCGCGCGGCCACCAGGTGGGCGGGCGCTGCAGGATCTCGGCCTGGGTCTTGACGGAGCCCAGCAGCATCCAGGCGAACGGCAGCATCCAGACGACGAGCCCGACGATCAGCACGATGTAGGTGACGGCACGTCCGGTCAAGGCCCGACGATGGCGCCCCGTGCGCCGAGGCGGCGCGGTGACGGAAACGGTCATGACGAGGTCCTCTCAGTCCTTCGTCCGCAGCAGCCGGAACTGCAGCAGGCTCAGCAGCGCGATGGCGAGGAACAGGATGTAGCTGGCGGCCGAGGCCACGCCGTACTGCCCGAAGCCGAACTGCTTGAACGTGTAATAGGCGACCGACAGGGTCGAATCGAGCGGTCCCCCCTGGGTCATCACGAAGGCCTCCTCGAAGAACTGCAGGAAGCCCACCGAGATGAGCACGGCACCGAGCAGGAGCGTCGGGCGCAGCATGGGCAGCGTGACCGAGGTCAGCCGCCGCCAGGCCGAGGCGCCGTCCATCATGGCGGCCTCCTTCACGTCGGTCGGAATCGCCTGAAGCCCCGCGAGGAAGATCACCATCAGCGTTCCGACGTTGCGCCAGACCGCCATCGCGATCAGCGACGGAAGAGCCCAGGTGGTGTCGTTGAGCCAGTCGGGCCCCTGGATGCCGATGAGGGCGAGCGCGCTGTTGAGAAGCCCGTCGGGCTGCAGGATGTAGCGCCAGACCACCGCGACGGCGACGATGCTGGTCACCACCGGGGCGTAGAAGCCGACGCGCAGGAACGACACGATGCGCCCGCCCCCGGAGTTCAGCGCCAGCGCGAGCGCCAGGGCGACCGCCATCGTCACGGGGATGCCGACGACGACGAAGGTCGCCGTGACGCCCATGGACTTCAGGAAAGTGGGATCGGTCAGCACCTTGACGTACTGGTCGAGGCCCACGACGTCCACCGAGAAGGGGGAGCGGATGTCCTGCGCGCGGAAGTCGGTGAACGACATCGCGAACGAGCCCACGATCGGCACGATCATGAACACCGCGAACACGATGACGAACGGGAGCGCGAACCCCCACGCGATCCAACCCTGGCGCCGGCGGCGGGACGAACCCGGCCGGCGACCACGGCCGCGACCGGTGACGGCGACGGCCGTCCCGGTCGCGGCCAGTGATGCCTGCGTCATCTCGATCAGCCCATTCCGAGGGCGTCGGCCTTGCTCTGCAGCTCCTTCATGGCCTCTGCAGGGCTCTGGGTGCCCAAACGCACCTTCTCGAGCACCGCATCACCGGCGGCGGCGACCTGCACCCAGGTGGTGGTGGCGGGAACCGACCTCGCGGTCTCCAGCTGGGTGCCGAAGGCGGCGAGCGTCGGCTGCGAGGCCAGCGCCTGCTCCTTCCACGCCGCCTGGACGGCGGGCAGGTCACCGGTCTTCTCGTACCACTGCGCCTGCGTGGCCGGGTCGGTCAGCCACTGAGCGAGCTTCCACGCCGAGTGCGCGTTCTTCGAGTTCTTGAACACCGTGAGGTTCGCGCCGCCGCTGAACGACGTCGACGACTCCTTCGTGGGCAGCACCGCGGTGGTGAACTTGCTGGCGAAGTCCGCGCCGCCGACCTTCTCGAGCGAGCCGATCATGAACGGCCCGTCGATGAGCATCGGGGTCTTGCCCGCGACGAAGTCTGCCTCCTGGGCACCCGAGGAGCGGTCGGCCGCCGGGTTGGCGATGCCCTTCTGGAAGAAGCTCTGGTAGTACTCGTAGGCCTCGAGCATCTGCGGGGTGTCGACCGTCCACTTGTCGCCGTCGACGAGCGAAGCACCGTTGGACCACGGCATCCACAGCGTGCCCTGGAACGAGTCGTTGCCGCCGGGCAGGCGGATGCCGTACTCGGCGCCGGCCTTGGACTGCATGTCGGCGGCCATCTGGCTGAGTTCGTCCCACGTGGTGGGGGCCTTCGTCCAGCCGGCCTTCGCGGCGAGGTCCGTGCGGTAGTAGAGCACGCGGGTGTCCACGTACCAGGGGGCGCCGGTCATCCGATCGCCCACCTTCGTCGACGCGACGGCGCCCGGGAAGGATCCCGACGTGTCGAGGTCGGTCGGCACGGTCTGGAACGCGTCGGCGAAGTCGGCCATCCAGGTCGAGCCCATCATCGCGATGTCGGGCGTGGTGCCACCGGCGATGGCCGTCTGGATCTTGCTGTAGGCGGCATCCCACGGAATCGCCGTGACCTCGACGGTGACGCCGGGGTTGGCGTCTTCGAACGTCTTGACGAAGTCGGGCAGCGCCTCCCCCTCGGCACCCATCGCCCACATCGTGATCGTGCCCGTGGCCGGCTCGCTGCCGATCGTGGTGGCGGCGTCGGGGGCGCTGGCGGTATCGCCGCCGCGGCCGCAGCCCGCGAGCGCGAGTGCGCCGATGGCGACGAGCGCGACGGCTCCCAGTCGGACGTGTTTCATGGTTCCTCCTCGAACGGGACACCCGCATCAGTGTCGACGGCTACTTTACTTATGCGCATAACCTCCGTCAAGACGTGGCCCCCGCCTCCCGACCGCGCGCGAGTCCGCCCGCCCGCGAGACACCGCCTGCGCACCGAAACACCGGTGCACAGCGGCAGTCTCGGTGCAGGGACGGTGTCTCGCGGGGCGTACGCTCGGCGGGGTCGGCCGGCGGACGGGCGGGGTCAGCGGGGGGATGCCGCGGGGCGAGGTCCCCGTAGGTAGCCCCGCACGAACTCGTCGAACAGGGCCGTCATGTCGACGGTGTCATCGAGCAGCCACTGCTGCTGGATGCCGTCCATCACGGCGCTGATGAGGCGGGCCGCCGCGTCGGGATCGATGTCGGGCGCGATCTCGCCGGAGCGCTGGCCTGCGCGCAGAAGCGCCGCCGTGTCCGCGGCGCGCTCGCGATAGCGCCTCGCGAAATCGTCGTGCAGCGGATGGTCGGGGTCGGCCGCTTCCGCCACCACGGTCGAGTAGAGGGAGGTGAGGCCACGTGTCGTCTGGTTGTATGCGACGACCTTCGCCGCCTGGTCGATGAGGCCGTGCGCGGCGGGCTCCCCCGCCGCGGCGCGCACCCGCTCGTCGCGCTGGCGCAGGACCTCGGCGAACAGCTCCTCCTTCGAGGCGAAGTGGTGCAAGAGGCCCGCGGGGGTCAGCCCGACCCGCTTGGCGACCTCGCGCAGCGACCCGCTCGCTGAGCCCGAGCGGCCGAACACGAGCACCGCCTCGTCGACGATCTGCTGGCGCCGCGCCTGCCCCTTCGGGTAGCTCCCCCGCGCATGCGAGGGAGCTACCCGGTCACCGGTGTCTGATGCCACGAGAATCCTCCCCGGCATCCACGCTACGGCTCAGTGATGCGGACGCCCCCACGACGAGCCGAACACCTGCTGCGCGATCGCCGGCCGGAGGTTCCGTTCCATCGCGTCGTCGACGACGTAGCCCTTGAGCGCATCACCGGTCAGCTCGTTGCCGATCGCGGCCATGATCATCGACTGATCGAGCGAGAGATACCGCTTCGCGATGGTGTCGCTCTTGACGGCGACCGCATCGTAGAAGCCACCGGGCCCGTAGGCGCCGAGCTTCCGCTCGATCTTGCGGAGATTGTCCATGACGCCCTTGTGGTCGTACGGCAGCGCGAGGAAGGACGCGTGCGGCGTGACGACGCCGTCGCCGAAGGTCGGCGAGGGGTTGGTGCCCGTGTGGCAGCCGGGTCGGTCGATGTCGACGTCGGTCTTCTCCCGGTCGGAGGTGTAGCCGTCGCTGCGCATTCCGGCCAGATCGACGCCGTACTCGGAGTAACCCCCGAAGGGATCGCTGGCGGGCGAGAAGCCCCAGTAGCCGTACTTCGCGTCCTTCAGACCGTGCTCCTTCTGCACTTCCACCGTGATGGGGTGGTTCAGACCCCACGAGCGAGGACCCCACTGCGCCTCCGGGATGAACAGGTCGGGCATGAGCGACTCGAACATGCTGCCGCCCCAACTGGGAACGAA
>NZ_BADB01000127.1:0-2055 GCF_000333415.1 Microbacterium sp. B24
TCGACAGCGGACCCGTGGCCTCGACCGCCGCGGACTCGGGCTGGGCGAACACGAAGAACACGTCGTGCGTGCCCGTCGCGCCGGTGACATCGGCGGTGACCGTGGTCCACTCGCCGGCCGTGCCCTCCACCGGGAGCGTCGCGACGACCGGGCCGTCGACGTTGTCCAGGCGGACCTGCACCGAGGCACCTTCGACCAGCGGCTTCACGCGCGCCGACACCGTCGCCGCACCCTCGCCGAACGCGACCTGCGACAGCGCGGCGAAGTCACCGTCGTCGATGCTGGACAGCGCCATGTTGCCGTTGCCGTTGTGCTCCGGGAACTCGACCGAGGGCTGGGTCGTCGCCGTCGCCTTCACGCCGAGCTGCCAGGCCAGTGTCTCGGCCTCGAACGTACGGTACGGGTCGAAGTCTTCGACCTGCGCAACGCCGGCGCGCGTGCCGACGATGGGCTTGATCGTGCCGTCCGCATTGAACTCGAGCTTGTCGATGTGCACCGAGCGGTACCCCTGCGTCTGTCCCGCCGTGCCGAGGGCCTGCGCCCACGCGGCCCCGCGCGTCTGCGCGTGGTACGTGAAGTAGGTCTCGCCCTTGTAGGTGAACATGTCGGAGTGGTTGTTGCCGCCGTTGCCCGGTCCGAAGAACGTGCTCGGGTTCTGGAAGGCCACACCGGCGTACGTCGAGGCCGGCAGCTTCATCGGGTCATCGGTCATCATGTAGGCGATACCGCCGCGCGACGGATACTGCCCCGGGACCTCGTTCACCTGGAAGTTCGACGAGTACGAGTAGTAGTACTTGCCGTCGCGCTTGAAGATGGACGACGCCTCGAACATGCCGGGGCCGTCGATCTCGACGGGGTCACCGTCGAGGGTGACCATGTCGTCCTTCAGCTTCACGACGCGCGTCGACTTCGGGTTCTGCGGTCCCTGGACGTTGGCGCCCGAGCCGATCTGCGAGTTGCCGCCGAAGTACAGGTACGCCTGACCGTCGTCGTCGATGAACACCTCGGGGTCGAACAGCCACATGCCGGCGGGGAAGCCCCCGTTGTTGACGTAGTCGCGCGAGACGGTGTCGGGGATGATCTTCTTGCCGAGCGGATCGGTCCACGGTCCGAGCGGCGAACCGCCCACGACCACGGCGGTGCCGGTGCCGCTGTCGCAGAAGTACAGGTAGACCTTGCCGTCCTTCTCGATCGCCGCGGGCGCCCACGAGTTGCGCGCCCACGGAGCCGCGCCACCCTCGCGAGCGATCGGCACGGAGCCGTGATCGACCCAGTTGACCATGTCGGTCGTCGACATGACGTTCAGCGTCGTGATCGCCCCGTACCCGTTCGACGCCGTCGGAAGCCCATTGGCGTCCTTCGAGTTGGCCTCGTACTGCTGCGTGTCGTTGGTCGAGTAGATGTAGAGGCGACCGTTGTAGATGAGGTGGTGCGGGTCGGCGCCGAACTTGTGGCCCACCAGCGGGTTGTGGTCACCGATCGGCTTGGTCTGCACCTTCTCCAGCGAGGTGAAGCCGGGGCCGGCCGGAGCGTCCGAGATCTTGACGAGCGAGATCTCGTCGACTTGGAAGTCCTGGAGCGCGTTGGAGTTCCACGGGGTCTCGACGAACAGCCAGTCCATGCCGGGGTGGCGCTGGTCGGCGACGAAGTCCTTCGAGAACGATCCCCACTCGCCCTTGGTGAAGCTCTGACCACGATCGTCGCAGCCGTTGAAGTTGGCCGGGCAGAAGGTGAAGTTGAACTGCTGGGTGTCGGGGCCCTCGGTGTACTTGAGTTTCGCGCTCAGGCGGTAGCCCGCCCCGGCCTCGAGCTTGCCGGTGACACTGGCGAACGGACCGGATTGCGTGTTCGTGCGGCCTGTGACCTTCAGCGCGTTCAGGCCGCTCGCGGCATCCGTCGTCAGCGCCAGCGTGCCGCCGCGTGGAGCCTGCCACCCGGTGAAGCCGTCGACGAAGCGACCGTCGGGCAGCAGGTTGCCGGGGACGACCGGCACTTCCGGCACCGTGGGGGTCGTCGGCGTCGTGCTCTGAACCGTCAGTGATGCATCGTCGACGA
>NZ_BADB01000126.1:0-11496 GCF_000333415.1 Microbacterium sp. B24
AGCTCGGTCCCGGGGATCCTCTAGAGTCCGAGCGCACCGGCGCCCAACTGTCCCCAGCCGAACGGGGAGGCCAGGTATCCGGAATCGAAGGTCGCAAAAGTCCCCTCCGCGAACCCGACGGCGATCGTGAGCGTCTGGTGCGGCTGCACATCGTCAGCGACGGCCGTGACGACGACACCCCCGGCGCTGCCCGCGGCATCCGGCGCCGACGAGATCGACCCGCAGGACGCCGTCGCCCCCTGATCCCCCTGATAGCAGGACATGCGCCCCGTCAGGGATGCCGCGAGTGGGGCGTCCAGGTGCAGCCGAGCCGTGACGTGCCCGAAGGACTGACCCCAGTCGACGCCGTTGACATCCCAGTAGAACTCCAGGCCGGAGTCGGGGAAGACCCACGTCACGTTCTCGAGCGTGTAGGTGAGGACGAAGGTCTGCGCACCGCGCAGGTACTCGTCCGATCGCGAGACGACCGAGAACACGCCGTCTTGATCTTCCACCTCGCTCGGTCGTGGTGATCCGTCGCCGTCTGTCACCGAGACGAGTTCGGGGCGCAGCGGCTGACCGTTGTAGGAGTCGGGGATCTGGCGGCGGATGCCGTGGTTCTGATCCGCGTCAGGGAACTGTGCGACGAGCGTCTCGACGACGCGCAGCCGACTGGTGCCGTCGGCGGCCCGCGTCAGGGTGTAGTCGGCCGTCATCGACGAGAAGGAGAAGTCGTCGACCGCTGTCGCCGCTCCGGCCCACGCAGGACTCGCCGTTCCGGCCGCCACCGCGACCGCGATACCGACGATCGCGAGCGCGACGCCGACGATCCGTGCACGTACGCGCCCCATGGGCTTCAGCCTATGGGCGACGTCCGGGCGGCGCACTACAGTTGACGCCATGACCGACCGCCGCCTCGCCATCTCCGCGTGGGAGAGCCTCTTTCGCGCGCAGCACGAGATTTTGCGCGAGATCAGCGAAGACTTCGGCGAGGACGAACTGACACAGGCCGAATACGACGTGCTGCTCACCGTCGTCCGGGGTGATGACAACAGTGCGCGCCTGCGCGACGTGACCGCCAACATGCTCATCAGCCAGCCGAGCGTCTCGCGACTGGTCGACCGCATGGTCGCCCGCGACCTCATCAGCAAGTGCGTCGATCCGCTCGACGGACGCGGCGCGGTCGTCCGCGCGACCGAACGGGGGGTGGCCGCGTTCCGGCGCCTCGCGACCGTGCACGGTCGATCGATCGCCGAGCGGATGTCGGTGCTCAGCGACGACGAGCTGACACAGTTGCAGCGACTGACGACGAAGCTGCGGGGCGCCTGAGCCGTCAGGACCCGCGCGACGGGTTCGTCGCCTTACCCTTGAGCCATAGGGTGTCGCTCTCGTCGCTGTGCGCCGTGCCGCTGCCCACGTGGGTCGACGCGATCTTGGGCCCCTTTGTGATCACGTGCACGAGCGCCATCGCGTGCCCGCGCCCGAGCCCGTAGTCCTCGGCGAGCCATGCGACGATCTCACCCGCCTTCGTCCCCGGTCCGAAGCCCTTCGCGCTGGCTTCGTCCACGAGCTCCTGCGGCGTCCGCCCGGTCTTGTCCTCGATGTTGTCGAGATATGCCTGAAACGACATCCTTGCCCCTCCCTCTGGCCTCTCCCCGGCTACCACCGGTTGCGGACATCCTCCGCGAAACCTTCGATGCCGTCGAACGCGATCACGACGCCGTCCCCGGCGAACGTCCCCGACCAGGTGCCGAAGCACTGATCCGTTCGCGAGGAGACCACGCCGAGGTTCGTCGCCGACTTCTTGTCGTAGAACGGGGTGAACACGGCATCCAGGCCTCCCCCGTGCACCCGCCACGGACGCAACGGCGCGGCGCGCTCGTACTCCCAGACCACCGACGCCGAGATCTTGTGCAGAACACCGTCGAGCAGGACGGCGTTCTCCGTCGAGCCCGTCCCGTCGGTCCACCGTCCCCCGACCTGGATGCCGAGGCTGCGCCCGTCTGCGAGGGTGCCCGATCCCGCACCCCAGTTCCAGGACACGTCGTAGGGCCAGCGCCCCCGCCCGTGGTCGAGCACCGCCCACGATCCCTGCCCGACGTCGTAGTCGATGCCGTCGAGCGTCAGCACCCCGGATGCCGGGAGCGCGACATCCTTCACGGTGTACTGGAAGCGCCGAGACGACCACGGCACGACGACCGCCAGCAGCTCGTGTCCGGGCGGGCGGCGCACCGTGATGTCGAAAGACGCGTCCGCGATCTCCGCGTGCAGGCGCCAGAGCGTTCCCCGCTCGGCGGGAGTGATCGTCGCGGCGAGATCCGCGTGTCGCGCGATGGCGATGCCCGTGCCGAGCGACGCGGGAAGGGATACCTCGCGCGACGGCAGCACCGTCACACTGCGACCCCACGACCGGGTCGTGGCGCGATCGTGGATCCACACTTCGTGCACGGCCGCATAGTCCAGCGACGACACCGTGAGCGAGACGATGTGCGTGGGAGTCATGACGTTCCAGTACTCCCAGCGCTTGTTGCGCCCCCACGAGCGGACGAAACGTCCGCGCCCGATGCCACGGGTGTCGATGAGCGGCGCGCGGGCGAAGCCGATCGCCGCCGGGTTGAGTCGACCATCGGGACCGGTGAGGGCGACGGGTTCGGTGATCTCGCGCTCGCGCGCGACGGGGGGTGCGGTCATCGGCATCCTTGCTGACGTTCCGAGTGCTGGTGCTTCCGGCGGGTGCTTCGACACTAGCGTGCGCACGCGAACCGCCCCGGTCCTCGCGGACACGGGGCGGCTGCGCGCGGTGCGGGACTACTGCTCGACCGGCTGCGGCTCCTGTGCGGATTCGTGCGCCTGGATCGTCGGCGCCGCACCATCGGCGACGACCTGGACCTTGCGCGGCTTCGCCTTCTCGCTCACGGGGATCGTGACCGTCAGCACGCCGTTGCTGTAGGTGGCGGCGATGCCATCGGTGTCGATTCCCTGACCGAGGTTCAGCTGGCGGAGGAAGCTCGCGGTCTCACGCTCGCGCGTGATCCACTTCACGCCGTCGCCCTCACTGAGGGTGCGCTCGGCACGAATGGTCAGCAGCTGGCCGTCCACATCGATGTCGACCGAGCCCGGGTCGATTCCCGGAAGGTCGGCGCTGAGCACGTAGTGGTCGCCGTCGCGGTAAAGGTCCATCGGCATCCGGCGGGGTCCCCGGCGCGTGTCGAAGAGGCCCGACGCGATGCGGTCGAGGTCACGGAACGGGTCATACGTGGCCATTGTTCTCTCCTTGTCGTGTGTCACTGTGATGGTCTGTCAAAGTTGAGCCTCATTGACTCAACTGCCATCAGATTAGCACTCGACCCATGAGAGTGCCAATGGTTCACGCATGGCGAACACGAGCGGTTGCGGGCGCGGTTCAGCACTCCACGACGTTGACGGCGAGTCCGCCCTCGCTGGTCTCCTTGTACTTGGTCGACATGTCGATGCCGGTCTGACGCATCGTCTCGACCACGGCATCCAGCGGTACGTAGTGCGTGCCGTCGCCACGCAGCGCGAGGCGCGCGGCGGTGACCGCGGTGGATGCCGCGATCGCGTTGCGCTCGATGCAGGGGATCTGCACGAGTCCGCCCACGGGGTCGCACGTCAGACCCAGATGGTGCTCCATCGCGATCTCGGCGGCGTTCTCGATCTGGCGGTTCGTGCCGCCCATCACCGCGGTCAAGCCGCCGGCAGCCATCGCGCACGCCGAGCCGACCTCGGCTTGACACCCGCCCTCGGCTCCCGAGATCGAGGCGTTGGCCTTGAAGAGCGAACCGAGAGCCGTGGCCGTCAAGAGGAATCGACGGATGCCGCGACGACGGTTCGCCTCGGCGAGCTCCTGCGCGGTGGCGACGACCTCCTCCGGCCCCTGCGGACCACCCTGCCCGCCGTGCAGCCCGAGAAGCGCCGAGCCGACGAGTTCGCCGTAGGGCGTCACCGCATTCTCGGCGCCGATCCCGGCATCCGCGAGGAAGCGCCACCAGTACATCGCGACGGCGGGCAGGATGCCGGCGGCACCGTTCGTCGGCGCCGTCACGACCCGTCCACCGGCGGCGTTCTCCTCGTTGACGGCCAGCGCGAACGCGCCGAGCCACTCACCGGGAAGCTCGCGCCCCGTCGCCTCGACGCTCTCCAGCTGCGCGCGGATCGCGCCCGCACGCCGCTTCACCTTCAGCACTCCCGGCAGCACCCCGTCGGCGTGCAGGCCCGCATCGACGCACGCCGCCATGGCGTCCCAGATCGCGTCGAGGCCGGCCGCGACGTCTGCTTCCGGTCGCAGCGCCTCCTCGTTGCGCCGGGCGACCTCCGCGATCGTGAGCCCGTAGGTATCGCAGACGTCCAGCAGCTGCGCCGCCGTCGCGTACGGCAGCGGGAAGGATGCCGCGGCCACCGCATCCGACGCGCCCTCGCGCCGGATGAACCCTCCACCGATCGAGTAGTAGGTGTCTTCGCGCAGCGCGATTCCGTCGGCATCACGCGCGACGAGGGTCATCGCGTTGGGGTGTCCGGGAAGACGCGTCCGCGGTGCGAGCGAGATGTCTGAGCGCGAGAAAGGGATCGGGATGCGACCGTCCAGGAGGAGGTGCGCTCCGTCGACCCAATCGGTCCAGGCACCCCGCACGCGCGCCGGATCGACGGTCTCGGCCGCGAACCCCTGCAGGCCCGCGACGACCGCGTCGGGCGTGCCGTGTCCGATGCCGGTGGCGCCGAGCGAACCGTAAAGGGCGCACTCCACCCGGAAGAGCCCCGGCAGATCCCCGACGCGGCGCGCGAAATCTCGGGCCGCGCGCAGCGGGCCCACCGTATGGGAGCTCGATGGTCCTACCCCGATGGAGAACAGGTCGAACGCCGAGACGTACGCACTCACGTGTGTGAGCCTACGCCGCCCGCCGCGCCGGGCCCTGCCCGATACGCTGAGACCGGAGGGGGAACCATGACCGCACTGACCACGTCCGACGCCGATCGCGTCGCGGCGCTCGAGGCCTGCGAGGCGGCAGGGCGCCTCGACGACGCGTTCCTCACCCGGTTCGATGAGCAGTTCCCGCGGTTGCACGGCCTCTTCACCCGCCTCTACGGCGAGCGCACCGACGGCCGCGAGCAGCTGGCGGCCACGGTGGCGGCGGCATCCGCCTCGTGGAATGCGCGCCCTCTCGACCTGAAGGTGCACGACGCGCAACGCGCCGCCGACCCCGAGTGGTTCCAGTCCGAGCGCATGCTGGGCGGCGTCTGCTACGTCGACCGCTTCGCCGGCAACCTCGCCGGCGTGCGCGAGCTGATCCCCTCGTTCCGCGAACTCGGGCTGACCTACCTGCACCTCATGCCGCTGTTCGACGCCCCCGCCGGCGACAACGACGGCGGCTATGCCGTCTCGAGCTACCGGCGCGTCAACCCGAGCCTGGGCACGATGGCGCAACTGGCCGAGCTGGCGGCAGAGCTGCGGTTGGCGGGCATCTCGCTCGTACTCGACTTCATCTTCAACCACACCAGCAACGAGCACGAGTGGGCTCAGAAGGCCGTGGCGGGCGACCCCGACTACGCCGACTTCTATCTGATCTTCCCCGACCGACAGATGCCCGACGCCTACGAGCGCACGACGCGCGAGATCTTTCCCGACGACCACCGTGGATCGTTCGTGCAGCTCGAGGACGGCCGCTGGATCTGGTCGACCTTCTACCACTATCAGTGGGACCTCAACTACGCGAACCCCGCCGTCTTCCGCGCGATGGCGGGCGAGATGCTGTTCCTGGCGAACCAGGGCGTCGAGGTGCTCCGGATGGATGCCGTGGCCTTCATCTGGAAGCGCCTGGGAACGTCCTGCGAGTCGCTGCCCGAAGCCCACCTGCTGCTGCAGGCGTTCAACGCGGTGCTCGCAATGGCCGCGCCCGGCATGATCTTCAAGTCCGAGGCGATCGTCCACCCCGACGAGGTCGTCAGCTACATCTCACCCGAAGAATGCGAGCTGTCATACAACCCGCTGCAGATGGCGCTGACGTGGGAGGCGCTCGCCACGCGCGACGGCCGGCTCCTGCAACAGGCGCTGGATCGACGCCACGCGCTGCCGGCCGGCACGGCATGGGTGAACTACGTCCGCAGCCACGACGATATCGGGTGGACGTTCGCCGACGAAGACGCGGCCGAGCTCGGCATCGACGGCTACACCCACCGACAGTTCCTCAACCGCTTCTACACGGGCCGCCACGAGGGAACGTTCGCGCGCGGCGTCGCCTTCCAGGAGAACCCCGTCACCGGCGATGCCCGCGTCACCGGAACGACGGCGTCTCTGGCCGGGATCGAAGCGGGAGATCCCGGCGGGGAGGATCGCGTGATCCTCGCGCACGCCCTGGCCCTGTCGACCGGCGGCATCCCCCTGCTGTACCTCGGGGACGAGGTCGCACAGCTCAACGACTACTCCTACGCCGACGATCCGGTTCGCCGTGGCGACACCCGCTGGGTGCACCGCGGCCATCGTCCGCGCGATGCCTACGCGCAGCGCGACGACGACACCACGCCGGCCGGGCGGGTGTTCCGCCGACTCACCAAGCTGATCTCGGTGCGCCAGCAGTCTCCGGAGCTCGCGGGCAACGCGCTCATCCCTTTCCATACCCCGCACCCCGCCGTCATCGGCTACCAGCGCCCCGGTGAGACCAGCACGCTGCTGGTGCTGGCGAACGTCGGCGACGCCGAGGTCACGATCGATCCGCTCACGCTGTCGGGCTTCGAGCGCACCGCCTTCGACCCCGTACACGACGCGAGCGTCGACCTCGACGAGGGTCTTGCACTGCGCCCGCACGGGTTCGTGTGGCTGCGCGTCACGCCCGTCTGACGGGCGCGCTCGTCCCTCAGGCGCCCAGCAGGCCGCCCCGCGGGCGGAACACGCCGGCACGGGCGAGCGCGAGGTAGAGCAGGCAGCCGAGGCACACGCCGAAGGCGGCGTTGAGGAACGCGGCGATGAATGCGAGGGCCGCGGCGATCGGAAGGGCCCACGCGACGCCCGCGACGTGCAGCACGAGGCCGACCGTCACGACGACGAATCCGATGACCTGCGCGAAGCGCGGGGGACGCGGGTCTTCGAGGTCGGCCGGCGGCTGCAGGCGCGGACGGATGGCGACGCGGTACAGCGCACCCCACGGCGCGGTCCGCGGAGCGGCGAAACCCCACACGAAGAGGAGGTCGACGACGAGCAGCAGGAGGAACGCCGGATCGGCGAGCCTCTCGGCGAAAGTCGCGGCCTCGCGCACAGACGTTCCCAGCAGGGCGAGGAACGTGCCGGCCAGCAGGAGCACGGCGGTGATGGATGCCGCGAAGCGCGGACCCCGGGGGTCGATGCCGGCGGGGCGGACGGAGGCGGGAGCGGAAGTGGCCACGCAGATACGTTAGGTCGCCGCGCAGGCGTCGGGGCCGGGATCGTCACACTTCTTCACGCACGCGCGATCGCCGATGCCGCCGGAGAACGAGAAAGGCCCGCGGCGTGCCGCGGGCCTTTCTCGTTACTGTCTCAACACAGTGTGCGCCCGAAGGGACTCGAACCCCTAACCTTCTGATCCGTAGTCAGATGCTCTATCCATTGAGCTACGGGCGCAGTTTCCGGCACCTCTTGGAGGGCCGAGGACCAGCTTAGCCTACGCGCCGGGATGTGACGAATCGGGGTCCTGCTGCTTCTGCTGAGCCGCGACACTGCGCCGATGGGCGCGAAGTTTCGGAAGGTCCACGAGCCGCAGTGCCTGCATCCGCGCCGTGCGCATACGCTCGTAGTCCGGGTCGAGATCGGGGCGCGCGGCCTCGATCCGCAGCGTCCGATCGATGTTGCCGGCCACCTCTGCCCACGCGGCATCCCGCGCGTCCAGGACGAGCTTGCGCAGCTCTTCGGTGTCGTCGGCGCGACGCCGCAGCTCATGGGCGACGTGCAGCGACTGCTTCTGGCGGCGGCGCAGGTTGCGCACATCGCGACTGCGATAGTCGTGCGTGCCGTCCGAGTCGGTGTGGCGGCCGCGGGCAGCGCGACGCTGCCGTTCGGTGCGCGCCGCATCGTCCTCCGCTTCCGCGGCGAGGGTCTCCAGGGCTTCCTTGGCCTCGGGGAGATACCGATCGAGGTCGAAGTCTTCTCCCTCGGCGAGGATGTGGACGAGGATCGTGTTCTTCAGGCTCAGCCGCGTCGCCGCGGACGCGATGTACAGCCCCTCCGCGACCACGTCACGGGTGCGTACGCGCTTCTCGTTGACCACGGCATCCCCTCCCCTCGATCCTAGGGAAGACCGACGCCGGGACGGAATGCGCGACGGGCGCTCAGGCCGGCGACGTGTACCGATCGGAGCTGAAGCCGATGATGAAGAACCCGATGGGGGCAAACAGCAGCAGCAGCACGATCGAGAAGAAGGCGCCGTGCCCGAACCCGCGGCCGATGCGGATCGCGACGATGATGAAGAAGATGACGTTGACGATCGGAACGATCGCCAACAACCCCCACCACGCCGAGAATCCTGCGATCTTCACCTGGATGAACCAGTTCACGATGGGGATGAGGGCGAGGATGCCGGGGTATCCGGCCTTGCTGAACACCTTCCACATCGCCACGGCGAGCAGCACGTAATAGACGACGAACAGGACGAGACCGGTGCCGCCGCCGAAAGCCGCCTGCCACTGGTCCAGAGTGCCGGTGTTGTTCACGGCGCCATCCTAGGGGTCGTGCGCGCCCGCCCACCAGCGCGGGCTGCGGCGACCGCACGGGCTGCGGTTAGCACGGGCACGGCACCGGCGGCAAGCCCTTTCGTGTGGCGGAGAGGGTTCGTACCGTGGAAGTCCGACCTGATGAAAGGAGTCGCCATGGGATTCATCGACGACGCGAAGGACGCGGCCGAGACGGCCGGCCGGAAGATCAAGGAAGGCTTTGAGGACACGGTCGACCGTGTCTCCGACAAGATCGACGAGGCGAAGGCCGACGCCGAGGTCAAGAAGGCCGAAGCCGAGCGCGACTCCGTCCACAAGCGCAACGAGATCAAGGAAGAGATCCGCGGCGACCACTGAGTCGTCTCCTCACGCCGAAGGGCCCCGACACGGACGTGTCGGGGCCCTTTCGCGTGAGAGGGCGACTGCCGCAGTCAGATACCGACGGCGGCGATGCGCCAGGATGCCGAGACCGATCCGCCGGCCGGGATGACGATCAGGCCCGCGTCGTAGTCGTAGCGATCGGCGTTGAAGGCGTCCGGAGCGCAGGTCATCGGCTCGACGGCGAGGCCGGCGCGGTGACCGGGATCGGGGCTGCCGTCGGCCAGCGGCGGGCGGTCGGCCGTGTGGATCTGCACCCAGGGGCACGCCTGATCCCAGACCATCTCCACGCCGGTACCGGACGGGTCGACCAACCGCACGGTCGCCACACCGTCCGCGCGGGACAGCCCGGTGAACGCGTGGTCGATCTCCACATCGCCGAGCACCCGCGGCGCGCGCCAGTCGAAACGATCCGAGCCGGCGACCTCGGCGAGCGCGATGGGAGCGAGCTGGTGATCGGTGACCTCGAGCACCCGGTCGGCGGGCAGCGTCAGCGTCCACGCGTCCAGCGGCGCGGAACCGGCCACCAGATACGGATGCGGACCGGTGCCGAACGGCGCGGCATCCGCGCTCTCATTCGTCGCCGCCACGGTCTGGGTGAGACCGTCGGCACCCAACCGGTAGGTCGTCTCCACACGCACGCGCCACGGGTAGCCGGACTGCGGCACGATCACCGCCGCCAGCGTGACCGCGTCGGCGGTGTGATCGACGACGGCGAAGTCGAGCCAGACGGCGAGGCCGTGCAGCGCATTCGGGCGGCCGATGTCACTGAGCGCGAGTTCGTAGCTGTGCCCGCCGAAGGAATACGCACCGTCGACGACGCGATTCGGCCAGGGGGCGAGAGTGGCACCGCGGAAGGCGGGGCGCACCTCGTCGGCAGCGAAGGGCACGACGAGGTCGCGCCCGTCGAACGTGAGCGCACGCAGCGACGCGCCGACGCTGGCGATGTGCGCTTCGTAGGCTCCGTGACGGAGGGTCACGTCGGTCCCCGAGGCGGGAACGGACGCGGTGGTCGGGGCAGGTGTCTGTGGCATCGTCAACATCGTAGTGTCAGGGGCGGTCGCCGGTGGCGACCGGCCGGTCGGGAGTATTCGACCACTGGCTCCAGGAGCCCGGGTACAGAGCCGCGTCGTGGCCCGCGACCGCGAGCGCCAGAACGGCGTGGGCAGCGGTGATGCCCGAGCCGCAGTAGACACCGACGGACTGTCCCTCCAGATCGGCGTAGCGGGAACGCAGCACGTCGGGGGCGAGGAGCCGGCCCTCGGCATCCAGGTTCTCGGTGGTCGGCGCGTTGCGGGCGCCCGGGATGTGTCCGGCGGCGGGGTCGAGCGGTTCGACGTCGCCGCGGTAGCGCTCCGGTGCGCGGGCGTCCAGGAGCACGCCGCTGTATGCAAGGGATGCCGCGGCGTCGATGTCGAGCCTGCGGCGCTGTCCCGCATGCAGCGTCACGGCGCCCGGCGTGGGAGTCACGTCGCCGGTCTCGAGGGCCCCTCCGGCGGCGCGCCACGCGCGCAGCCCGCCGTCGAGCACCCGGGCGGGAACGCCGGCGTCCGTGAGCATCCACCAGGCGCGGGCCGCGGCGAACGAGTTCCAATCGTCGTAGACGACGACGGTGTCGCCGTCATCGATCCCCCAGCTGCGCACGGAACGCTCGAAGTCAGCCGGAGACGGAAGGGGATGACGCCCCTCGCTCGCAGCCCCGTGCACGGCGAGCTCGCCGTCCATGCGGACGTACACGGCACCGGGCACGTGGCCGTCGCGGTACGCCTCCGCACCGTCGGGGGCGTCGAGACGGTAACGCACATCGAGGACGACCGGCGGCGTGAGAGAGCCCAGCTGGGCCTTCAGCTCGGAGGGGGTGATGAGGGGAGACATGCTCATGGGAGAGAGGTTACGCGCGAGCGCGTACGGGCGGACGCCGACTTCTCGGCATCCGCCCGCACGCTCAGGGGATCAGTCCGAGACGCGGCTCAGGTGGCGGCGGCGCCAGATCACGGCCCCACCCGCCAACAGGAGCAGCACCCCGGCGAACGCACCTGCAACCAGGCCGTCGGACCGACCGCCGGTCGCGGCGAGGTTCGAGCCGCCCGCCGCGGGTGCCGGCGTCGACGCACCTGTGCCCGTGCCCGGATCGCCGCCCGCGTCGCCGGCGGCGAGCACGGTGATCGCCGCAGACGCGACGACCTCACCATCGACCCGCACCTGGATGGTGTGGGTGCCCGGTTCGAGGTCGGACGGCATGACGACCGGCGCGGAGAACGCACCATCGACGACATCCGCCTCCGCGAGCGCCCGGTAGGTGCTGGCCACACCGACCTCGACGCGCGGCACGGTGAAGTCGCTGCCCGTCACGGTGAGCGCGCCGCCGGCACGAACCTCGGTCGCGCTCAGGGCGATCGACGGGTCGTTCTCGACGGACTCTAGAGGATCCCCGGGTCCGAGTCGAAT
>NZ_BADB01000125.1:0-1265 GCF_000333415.1 Microbacterium sp. B24
AGCTCGGTCCCGGGGATCCTCTAGAGTCCGCCGCAAGATCGACCCGTACTCCTCGGAGCCGCTCATCCAGACCAAGCGCGGCTTCGGCTACATGCTGAAGGCCGGCAAGACCGCCTGATCGCGGGGCGATGACGGCGGACGGCGTGTACGCGGCACACGCGAAGAAGAACGACCGCCTCACCTCGTGGTGGCGCGGCATCAGCCTGCGGGCCAAGGTCACGGGCGTCACCGTGGCCGTGCTGACCGGCGGACTGCTCGTCGCCGGGTTCGGTACGGCGGTGTTCCTGCGCAACGCCCAGATCGCCGAGCGCGACCAGTCGATCAGCCAGACGGTGACGCTCGATCAGGCCAGCAGTCTGCTCAACGTCGAGGTCGTCGACGGGGTCGCCAAATTCGAGCCCGCCGACTATCCGCCGCTGACATCCTTCTACATCGCCGTCTACGGGCCCGACGGCACGAGGCTGGCCACCGGAGGCCCGCCGTCCGACAACCCACCGGTGTTCCCGGCAACGTTCGGTCTCGACAGCACCCTCATGCAGGGCACGACTCCGTTCGATCTCACCTCGGCCGACGGCAAGACGACCTTCCATGCCGCCGTCGACATCCTGCAGATCCCGGGAGCACGCGAGAACAACGTCCAGCTGCTCGCCCTGCCGTTGACGCCCGTGAATCAGACGGTGGCGAGCTTCGTCGGCATCTACACGATTCTGGCGCTCCTGACGATCCTGGTGAGCGCCCTGCTCACCCGCTGGCTCGTCACGCTGGCGTTCCGGAGCCTCGGGCAGGTGGAGCAGACGGCGATGTCCATCGCGCGGGGCGACTTCGGCCAGCGCATGGGCGACATCGCTCCCGGCACCGAAGTCGGCAAGCTCAAGACGGCGATCAACGCCATGCTCGACCGCGTGGATCAGGCGCTCGGCCAGCGCGACGCCACCGTGCTTCAGATGCGACGCTTCATCGGCGACGCCAGTCATGAACTGCGCACACCCCTGGTGACCGTGCGCGGATACGCGGAGCTGTACCGGATGGGCGCCATCTCGGGCGACGAGCAGACGGCGCAATCGATGGAACGCATCGAGAAAGAGGCCATCCGCATGGGCGGCCTCGTCGAAGACCTGCTCGCCCTCGCCCGCCTCGACGAGCGCCGTGACATCGTCGTCGCTCCCGTAGACCTGCGCCCGATCGCCCGCGACGCGGTGCTGGATGCGCGCGCGACCTCGCCGGAACGGACGACTCTAGAGGATCCCCGGGACCGAGCTCGAATC
>NZ_BADB01000124.1:0-4236 GCF_000333415.1 Microbacterium sp. B24
CGCCGAGGCGCTTCTGAAGCCCTCGTCGATCGAGCGCGCCCTGCGGGGCCTGACCTCGGGCGAGATCTCCGCCCTCGCCGATGCCGCCGTCGACACGGACGACCCTGCCCGCTCGCGGCTGCAGCAGCTGGCGCTCGTCGACGAGCAGGGAGTGATGTACGAGGCGGTGTCGACCGCACTGACGGCCCTCGCCGCGGCATCGACGCCCGCGGCCGACGTCGACGAAGCCGAGGACACGGATGCCGCGGCACGGCCGGACGACGCCGCTGCCGCCGAGCGGGCGTTCTCCTCGCTCGGCTCACTCGGCGACATCCTGCATGCTGCGCTCACGCACCCGTTCGGCCGCATCGGTTCCGGAGCGCTCGGGGCCGCCGACCGCCGCCGCCTGATGGAGGACGGGATCGTCGACGACGGCGCCACCGCCGATGACCTCGTCGAGATCGCCGAGCGGACGGGTCTGCTGTCGGGTCAGGACAAGAGCTGGCTCGTGACGCCCGCGGGTGCTCAGTGGCTGCACTCCGACACGATCGCACGGTGGAGCGCCGTCGCCACCGCGTTCCTCGAAGGGCTGCCGCGCGGACTGCGGCGACCGACCGGCGGCTGGATCGCGCCCGCCGCGTGGGCGCAGGCCTACCCGTGGGACGTGCTCTGGCCAGAGACAGCGGCGGATCTTCGTGGGCTCCTGCGACGCTGGGGCGTCCTCGACGACACTGGGCGCCCCACCTCGTGGGCGCGGGGTGCATTCCTCGACGGCGCGGGATCGCCGTTCCCGACCGCCGCCCTCGACACCCTCGCGCGGCTGCTGCCCAGCGAGGTCGACAGGGTGTACCTGCAGAACGATCTGACCGCGATTGCGCCCGGACCTCTCTCGCCGCACCTCGACATGCGACTGCGCTCCATGGCGCGACGGGAGTCGCGCGCACAGGCGTCGAGCTACCGCTTCACCGCAGAGAGCATCGCCGATGCACTCACGGCGGGCGAGAGCGCCGCGTCGCTGCGCGCCTTCCTCTCCGACTTGTCGCTCACCGGTGTGCCCCAGCCGCTGGCGTACGAGATCGAACGCACGGCGCGCACGCACGGAATGGTCCGCGTCGGCCCCGACCAGGAGGGTCGCACCCGGGTCTCGAGCGACGACGAGGCCCTGCTGCGCACCCTCGCCGTCGACCAGGCGCTGCGTCCCCTCGGGCTGATACCGGATGCCGACGCACTCGTGACCCGCAGCGGAGTCGATACCGCGTTCTGGATGATCGCCGACGCCCGCTACCCGGTCGTCGCGGTGGATGCCGACGGCGAGCGCCGCCGACTCGACCGCCACCGCCTGGCGCCGTCGCCGTCGCAGCCCGCGCCCGCGCGCGACACGTATGCCGCGCTCCTCGCACGACTGCGCGCCGCGCCCGCTGGCGATGCCGACGCGGCCTGGCTCGGCCGCGAACTGGATCACGCGGTCAAGGCGCGCGCCACCATCGTCGTCGCCGTCCGCATGCCCGACGGCACCGAGCGCGAGTTCACGATCGAGGCGACCGGCCTCGGCGGCGGACGACTGCGGGGACTCGACCGGGCGGTCGATGTGGAGCGCACCCTGCCGGTATCCAGCATCAGCGGCATCCGCCCCCTCTGACCGGCCGCACGCGCACGCACGGCTGGCGACGCGAGCCCCCGCCGCTGCGAGGTCGGTAGACTGGGACGCTATGGCTGACGGCCCCCTCATCGTGCAAAGCGACCGCACCGTGCTGCTCGAAGTCGCGCACCCCCAAGCGGAGACGGCGCGCCACGAGCTCGCCATCTTCGCCGAGCTCGAGCGCGCACCCGAGCACATCCACACCTACCGGGTCACCCGGCTGGGGCTCTGGAACGCGCGCGCCGCGGGGCACAGCGCCGACGACATGCTGGCCACCCTCGACCGCTGGTCGCGCTTCCCCGTGCCCGCCTCGGTGTCGATCGACATCCGTGAGACGGTGAACCGCTACGGACGTCTGGTCATCGAGCGGGATGCCGAGGGCGCACTCGTGCTGCGAGGCTCCGACCCCGCGGTTCTTGCCGAGATGGCGAAGAACAAGCGCATCCAGCCCCTGCTGATCGGCCACCCCTCCCCCGACACGTACGTGGTCGACGCCTGGGCGCGCGGGCACATCAAGCAGGAACTGCTGAAAGATCGGCTGGCCGGCGGAGGATCACGCCGGCTACACTCCCGGCACGCCGCACGAGATCGATCTGCACGAGGACGGGTGGACCCTGCGTCCGTATCAGCGCCAGGCCGTCGACATCTTCAGCGAGGGCGGCTCGGGTGTCGTCGTGCTTCCCTGCGGCGCCGGCAAGACGCTCGTGGGGGCCGCGGCGATGGCCGAGACGAAGACGACGACCCTCATCCTCGTCACCAACACCGTCAGCGCGCGCCAGTGGCGCGACGAGCTGCTCAAGCGCACGACGCTGACCCCCGAGGAGATCGGCGAGTACTCGGGTCAGACCAAGGAGATCAAGCCGGTCACCATCGCGACCTATCAGATCCTCACGGCGAAGCGAAAGGGCCAGTACGCGCACCTCGCGCTCCTGGATGCGCTGGACTGGGGCCTCATCGTCTACGACGAGGTGCATCTGCTTCCCGCACCGGTCTTCAAGCTCACCGCCGACCTGCAGGCGCGTCGCCGGCTCGGACTCACCGCGACGCTCGTCCGAGAGGACGGGCGCGAAGGGGACGTCTTCAGCCTCATCGGCCCCAAGCGCTTCGATGCTCCGTGGAAGGAGATCGAGGCCCAGGGCTTCATCTCTCCGGCCGTCTGCTACGAGGTGCGCGTCGACCTCCCGCCGTCCGACCGCATGGAGTACGCGGCATCCGCCGACGACGAGCGCTACCGTCTCGCCGCCACGGCCCACGCGAAGATCGGTGTGGTGAAGGATCTCGTCGCCCGTCACGCGGGAGAGCAGATCCTCGTCATCGGCCAGTATCTCGATCAGATCGACGTGCTGTCCGAGGCTCTGGACGCACCGAAGATCACCGGAGCGACGCCCGTGGACGAGCGCGAGGAGCTGTTCGCCGCCTTCCGCGAGGCGCGCCTGCCTGTCCTCGTCGTCTCGAAGGTCGCGAACTTCTCGATCGATCTGCCCGACGCCTCGGTTGCGATCCAGGTGTCGGGATCGTTCGGCTCGCGCCAGGAGGAGGCGCAGCGGCTCGGACGACTGCTGCGTCCGAAGTCGAACGGGCACACGGCGAGCTTCTACACGCTCATCGCGCGCGACACGGTCGACCAGGACTTCGCGCAGAACCGGCAGCGCTTCCTCGCCGAGCAGGGCTACAGCTACACGATCCTGGATGCCGAGGGCATCGCCGCCGCGTAGCTCACCACACCGGAGCCGGTGGCGGCAGGACGAGCGTGCGCGGCAGCGGCCGACGCGCCAGCATCCACTCGACGAGCGCGACGTACCCGGCGATCAGCAGGAACGACCACAGAAAGCTGACCAGTCCCGTCGTACTCTCGGTGGGGCTGGAGCCGGAGGCGAGCGAGAGCAGGAACGCCGAGAGGTTGTTCACGACGTGCAGGGCGATCGCCGCCTCCAGTCCTCCGGTGCGCCACGTGAGCCAGCCGGCAGCGACGGCAAACAGGCCGACGCCGATCTGACCGAGCAGGTCGTAGCCGTGGCCGAGGACGAACAGCGGCACCGGCAGGAGGATCGCGAACGCCGGATGCCGCAGCCAGCGCCCGATGCTCTGCATGAGGTACCCGCGGAAGATGTATTCCTCCGCCGCCGCCTGCACGGGCACGAGCAGCAGCACGATCAGCAGCGTGATCGGCCAGGTGGGGGCGGGGCCGCCCGCGCCGGGTTCTTCCATCCCGCCAGGAAGGAGGAAGCCCACCGCTGTCAGCACGACCGACACGACGACGGCGAGCGCGCCGCAGAGCAGCATCCACCGCCAGCGCAGCCGCCCCGCGGCGGAGGAGACGAGTCCGACCCGTCGGCCGTTCACGATCAGTGACGCGAGGATGTAGGCCGGAAGCATGAGGGCGATCGTGCCGAGCAGGATCGCGACCATGAGGGGGTCGCCCATGTCGACGCCGCCCGACTGACCGAGGCGCGCGAGGTCGTCCAGGCGCGCCGAGTCGCGGAAGAGCGCGATCCCGATGACGACCATGACGAACACGAGGAACCCGAGGTAGATCGCGAGTCCCAGGATGCCGGTCACCAGCGGGGTCCACCAGCCCGAACGCCGCCGCGCAAAGATCAGGCGGTGAAAGGCGAGGC
>NZ_BADB01000123.1:0-1067 GCF_000333415.1 Microbacterium sp. B24
GCGCAGCGTCCGACGTCGTCGTGGCGGTGGTCGGCGATCGGATCGAACTGGTCGGCGAAGGTCGCTCGACCGCAACGCTCGAGCTGATCGGCGCCCAGACGGCACTTCTGGAGGCCCTTGTCGCGACCGGTACGCCGGTGGTGGTCGTCCTCATGGCCTCCAAACCGCTCGTGCTCCCCGAGGCGGTGCGCGATTGCTGCCTGCTCTGGGTCGCGAACCCCGGGATGCAAGGCGGACGCGCCATCGCGGAACTCCTGCTCGGCCGTATCGAGCCCTGCGGACGCCTGCCGATCTCGTTCGCCGAGCACGTGGGGCAGCAGCCCACCTACTACAACCAGCTCCGCGGGCAGCACGGCGATCGCTACGCCGACCTCACACAGCGCCCTGCACACGTCTTCGGCGAAGGGTTGTCGTACTCGACGGTCGAATACGGGCCTCCCGCGCTCGAGGCCTCACAGGTGGGACTGGACGACACGGTGCGTGCGCACGTGACCGTCCGCAACACCGGGATGCGACCGGTCGACGAACTCGTGCAGGTCTACGTGCGGGATGCGGTGACGTCCGCCAGCTGGGCGGACAAGGAGCTGAAGGCATATCGACGAGTGACGCTGGCGGCGGGTGAGGAGCGCACCGTCGAACTCGCCGTCGCCGTGCGCGCCTGCACCATCGTCGATGCCCGTGGTGAGCGGATCGTCGAGCCCGGCGCCTTCGACCTGCTGGTCGGTCCGTCATCGCGCGACGAGGTCCTGCAGAGCGCACGGTTCCACGTCGTGCTCTGACGCCCGGTCATTGAGCGAGCGCCCCCGGCACGAGACGAAACGCCGCTAGTCCTCGTCGTCCTCGTCCTCGTCGGAATCGTCGTCCAGCACGTCGATGTCGACGCCGTCGACGTCACCGGCGTGCAGGATCGGCGATCCGTCGTCGTCGAAGTCGGCGGCATCCAGATCATCCACGTCGTCGAGGTCGTCGTCGTCGAGTTCCTCGTCGGACTCATCGTCGTCGACGCCCTCGGCGTCTTCGGCCTCGACACCGCGTTCGGCGGCCAGCGCCGCCTGCGCGGCCTGATA
>NZ_BADB01000122.1:0-3109 GCF_000333415.1 Microbacterium sp. B24
CATGCCGTCAGTCCGGTCTCGAGCGCCAGCTGCGGGACGGCTGTTCGGCGTTTCGTGGATGCCGAGGGACGCCCGGCGTACCGCCTGTCGCTGCAGACCAGAGAGCAGCACATCCGTCGTGAGAAGGCGACCTCGAACATCTGCACCGCGCAGGTGCTCCTCGCCGTCATGGCGTCGATGTACGCCGTCTATCACGGTCCGCACGGTCTGCGTCGCATCGCCGATGAGGTCGCGGGCAAGGCGCACCTGCTGCGTGACTGGCTGGTCGAAGCCGGCAACGAGATGCTTCACGACGACTTCTTCGACACCATCGTCGTGTCGGTGCCCGGCCGCGCCGGCGAGATCGTGGACGCGGCGCGGGAGCGCGGGTTCCAGCTGTGGTTCCGCGACAGCGACAGCGTCGGCATCTCTGTCGACGAGGCGACGACGGTCAGCGAACTGCATGTGCTCGCCCAGGTCTTCGGTGGCCGCGCGCAGCGGGCCTTCGGGTGGACCGGGGGAGGCGGCGCCCCGTCGCTGCCGGACTCGCTGCGGCGCGCGGACGAGTTCCTGACGCACCCCGTCTTCCACGCTCACCACTCGGAGACGGCGATGATGCGCTATCTCAAGCAGTTGGCCGACCGGGACTACGCTCTCGATCGCGGCATGATCCCGCTCGGATCCTGCACGATGAAGCTGAACGCGGCGACCGAGATGGCGGCGGTGTCGTGGCCCGAGTTCTCCCGCGTTCACCCGTTCGCACCGATCGAGGATGTCGCGGGCTACCTGGTGCTCATCGAGCAGGTCGAGTCGTGGCTGGCGGAGATCACCGGGTACGACGCCGTCTCCTTGCAGCCCAACGCCGGCTCACAGGGCGAGCTGGCGGGGCTGCTCGCGATCCGCGGCTACCACCACTCCCGCGGCGATGAGCAGCGTGATGTGTGCCTCATTCCGTCGTCGGCCCACGGCACCAACGCGGCATCCGCCGTCCTCGCCGGCATGCGGGTCGTCGTCGTCGCGTGCGACGAAGCCGGCAACGTCGACCTCGGCGACCTGCGCGCCAAGATCGCCGCACACGCAGAGGCGCTGGCTGCTCTGATGATCACGTACCCCTCGACGCACGGCGTCTACGAACAGGACGTCGTGGACATCACCGCCGCGGTGCACGATGCCGGCGGGCAGGTCTACGTGGACGGCGCCAACATGAATGCGCTCGTCGGATTCGCCCGGTTCGGCGACCTCGGCGGCGACGTCTCGCACCTGAACCTGCACAAGACCTTCGCCATCCCGCACGGCGGCGGCGGACCGGGCGTCGGCCCCGTCGCCGCGAAGGCGCACCTCGCGCCGTTCCTTCCCTCGCACCCGCTGGCCCAGCGCGCCGAGCACGCGGGCGGGTTCGTCTTCGACGGCGGACCGATCTCGGCCGCGCCCTACGGCTCGGCATCCATTCTGCCGATCTCGTGGGCGTACATCCGCATGATGGGTGCGGAGGGGCTGCGGGAGGCGACCGGGGCGGCCGTGCTCGCGGCGAACTACATCGCCGTGCGCCTCCGAGAGCACTACCCGGTGCTGTACGCGGGGGAGGACGGTCTCGTCGCGCACGAGTGCATCCTCGATCTGCGGCCGCTGAAGGAGGCGACTGGCGTGAGCGTGGACGACGTCGCCAAGCGCCTGATCGACTACGGGTTCCACGCGCCCACGATGTCCTTCCCGGTGGCGGGCACGCTGATGGTCGAGCCGACCGAGTCGGAGGACCTGGGCGAGATCGAGCGATTCATCGAGGCCATGATCGCGATCCGGGCCGAGGCGGATGCCGTGGCATCCGGCACCTGGCCCGCCGATGACAATCCGCTGGTGAACGCGCCGCACACCGCCGAGGCGGCGATCGCGGGGGAGTGGACGCATCCGTATCCGCGCGAACTCGCCGTCTACCCCGTGCACAGCCTGGTGCGCACGAAGTACTGGCCCCCGGTCCGTCGGATCGACAACGCCTACGGCGACCGCAACCTCGTCTGCGCCTGCCCGCCCGTGGAGGCCTTCGCCTAGCCCCGAGCGGCCCGCGCGGTCTCGCGGTCCGTGTGGCCCGCGAGACACGCGTTCCGCACCGAGACACCGATGCACACCCGGTGTCTCGGTGCGCGGGCGGTGTCTCGCGGACGGAGCGGACGGAGCGGACGGAGCGGCCGGAGCGGCCGGAGCGGGTGCGGTCACGGCAGGCCGCGGAGGGCGCGGTCGAGCGAACCCAGCAGCCCGAGATCGGGCTGTCGAACGAGAGGCAGCCCCGCCGACAACAGGATCGCGCGGAGTTGGCTCGGGGCGATCACGTCGGCCCACGTCCAGTGATGGACCGTGTGGACTCCGCGTCGCATCAGCCGCGCGTCCCGAGCACGCCGTTCGCGGAGTGCGACACGAGCGTCGCCCAAGGCGCCGCTGTACTTGAGGTCTCCGTCGGCCTCTCCCGCCACGAGATGGCCGTTGCGCAGCCATGCGAAGTCGACGCGGTCGTCCTCTCCCGGCTCCGGACCTCGCACCCATCGCTGCATCTCCGGAACAGGAAAACCGAGCGCCTCGATAACCGTCGCGCTCACGGACTCCAGCGGTGACTCGGCAACCGCCGACGCGCGGTCGAACACGTCGCGTGCGCGACGGCGGCCTCGCGAGGACGGGTGGGTCTCGCTCATCGCCCGCATGCAGCCGGTGGTGAGGTGCGGATCGGCCCGGAGTGCGGCATCGGCCGTCGCGCGGGCGACGGCGGGATGCCGTAGTCGTGCGGCATCCACGGCGACTTCGGCACCTGTCGCGACGAGCACACCGCTCACGTCGTCGAACTGCGGCGGGCGTTCGGCGGCATGCAGCCGGACCTCCCCGACGGCATGCGTCGCTCGCGAGCCGAGGGCGACGGCATGGACGTGCGGCGGTTCGCCGAAGACGGGGAGCCCGCGGAGCGCGGCCGCGGACTCCCGTACGAAGACGACGTCGGGGTAGCACCGCGCAGCCGCATGGACGAGAACGAGGTAGCGGTCCCATGGCGGCAGATCCCGCCACAGCCGCGCCGGAGCGTAGACCCCGCGCATCACGCAAAGGAGCTCCCCGCGCCGCACCGCGCGATCGACGTGCGGCTCGCCCCTCG
>NZ_BADB01000121.1:0-4033 GCF_000333415.1 Microbacterium sp. B24
ATCGCGGACCGCAGCGGCTACGGTGAGCGCGGAGGTCCCCGTGCTGATCGTCGACATCATCGCCGTCGTGGCGCTGCTTCTCGCCCTCGCGTCGGGTCTGGCGCGCGGCTTCTTCGCCAGCCTCGGCAGCGTCATCGGGATGATCGGCGGCGCGGCCGCCGCTCTCTGGCTGCTGCCTCTGGTGACCCCGTGGCTGTCCACCGTCGTCCCCTCCGGAGGCTGGCGCACCGCTGCGCTCGCCGCCGCCGCGATCGGGCTCGTCGTCGTCGGAACCGCGGCCGGAGCCGCCATCGGAATGGCCATTCGTCGCGGCGTCGACCGCGCGCGACTGCGCGGACTCGAGCGCTTCCTCGGCGGCGTGCTCACCACCGTGGCCGCCGCGTTGGCTCTCGTGCTCGTCTCCTCGGGGCTCGCGACGGCGGGCATCCCTTACGTGTCGTCGGCGGTCGCCTCCTCGCGCGTCGTCGGTGCGCTGCAGGCGATCACGCCCCCGCCGGTCCAGGACGCGCTGGCCCAGGCGCGTGGTGCGCTGCTCTCGGACGGCCTGCCGCGGCTGGAGGCGGCGATCGGAGCGATCGTCACCCCCACCGATCCGCCGATCAGCCTCGACGACCCCGCGCTGCAGAACGCTGCGGCATCCGTGGCCCGGGTGAGCGGCACGGCCTACGCGTGCGGGGTCTCGATGACGGGATCGGGCTTCGTGGCCGCGCCGGGACTGGTCGTGACGAATGCCCACGTCGTTGCGGGAGTCGACACGCCCGTCGTGGAACTGCCCGGTGGTCGTGCGGGAGAGGGGCGCATCGTCCTCTTCGATCCGGTGAACGACCTCGCCGTGCTCTCGATCGGCGGCCTGCCGGCGACCCCGCTCACCATCGCCGACCCCGCTGCCGCCGGAACGCAGGCCGCCGTGCAGGGATACCCGCACGGCGGCCCGTTCACCAACGTGTCGGCGGGGATTCTGTCCGTGTCGTCGGTGCCCGTGCCCGACATCTACGACTCGTCGGTGAATCCGCGGGAGATCTACGCCTTGCAGGCCGACGTCCAGCCGGGAAACTCCGGCGGCCCGCTGCTGGATGCCGCCGGCGACGTCGTCGGCGTGGTCTTCGCCCGCGGCGCGGACGGCGAAGGGCGTGGCTATGCGACCACGACCACCGTGCTGCGCCCGGAGCTGGAACGGGTCACTGCCGACTCGCCGACCGTCGCATCGGGACGCTGCACGCGCTAGCCGCTGATGTGCGTCGAGCCAGGCGCTATGCTGACAGGGCAACTGAAGACAGGCCGCATGACGTGTGCGGGAGAGCCCCGGCATCCAGCGTTTCTCGAGGATCCGGGCACCGAAGGAGCAAGCCTCCCCGCCAATCTCTCAGGTCCGCGTACCGCTCGCGTCCGGCCGCTCTGGAAAGCGATCCCGCAGTGGGGGATCCGCCGACGGTGAAAGCCGGTTCCGCGCAGGCGGGCCCGGCGAAACTCTCAGGCCGATGACAGAGGGGGAGTTCCCGGCTGCCGGTCCCGGCATCCGCCCGCCCGATGTCCCGGGGAGAACTCATGCCAGACCTCCGCACCACCGCACTCGCCGATCGCCATGCTGCGCTCGGCGCCTCGTTCACCGACTTCGGTGGCTGGAACATGCCCGTGCGCTACACGTCCGATCTCGCCGAGCACCACGCGGTGCGAACAGCCGCCGGACTGTTCGACATCTCTCACATGGCGGAGTTCCTCGTGACGGGTTCGGGGGCCGCGGCCTTCCTCGACTACGCGCTCGCCGGGCGGATCTCGAGCATGAAGGTCGGCAAAGCGAAGTACTCGCTTCTGCTCGACGAGAACGGCGGCGTGATCGACGACGTCATCGTCTACCGCACGGGCGACGACCGGTTCCTCGTCATCTCGAACGCCGGCAACCGCGCGCTCGTCGCGGAGGCGTTCGCGGCGCGGGTCGATCGGGCGGCGCAGATCGTGCGATCCGGCCGGGAGGTGCCCGCGGACGGCGTGTTCGGGTTCGTCGTCGGCACCGAGCCCGCTGTCGTCGAGGACATCTCCGATCAGACCGCGCTGATCGCGGTGCAGGGTCCACGTGCTCGCGAGATCGTGGAAGCGACCGCCGGCATCGCCGACGTGGAGCCCGCGCTCGCCGACCTCGGCTACTACGCCTGGTCGCAGGCGCGCTTCCAGGACCAGCCGCTGTTCATCGCCCGCACCGGATACACCGGTGAGGACGGCTTCGAGCTGATGCTGTCGAACGCGCTCGCCCCCGCGCTCTGGGACTCGCTGGTCGAGGCGGGGGAGCCGTTCGGACTCGTCCCCGCGGGGCTCGCCGCGCGCGACACCCTCCGTCTCGAAGCGGGCATGCCGCTGCACGGCCATGAGCTGTCGACCGCGATCCTGCCCGCCCAGGCGGGGCTCGGGCGCGTCGTCGCCGCCGACAAGGACGAGTTCGTCGGCAAGGCCGCCGTCGCGGTGGACGCCACCGACCGGCCCGTGCTGGTCGGTCTCGTCGCCGAGGGCCGTCGCGCCGGCCGCGCCGGCTACGCCGTGGTGGATGCCGACGGCAACGTGGTGGGTGAGATCACGAGCGGGGCACTGAGCCCGACGCTCGGACACCCCATCGCGATGGCCTTCGTGCCCCCGAGTTTCGCCGACCCCGGCACCTCGCTCTTCATCGACGTGCGGGGCACTCTGATCCCCGCGACCGTGACCGCTCTGCCTTTCTACCGGAGGACCGCATGACCGACCTGACCACCCTCAAGTACACCGAAGAACACGAGTGGGTCGCCCTCGAGGGCGATGTCGCGACGGTCGGCATCACCGACTACGCCGCGGACAAGCTCGGCGACGTCGTCTACGTCGACCTGCCCGCGGTGGGCTCCACCGTCACCGCGAACACGGTGTGCGGCGAAATCGAGTCCACGAAGTCGGTCGGTGAGCTCTACGCGCCGCTGACCGGCGAGATCGTCGCCGTCAACGACGCCGTCGTGGACGACCCATCCCTCGTCAACAGCGGGTCGTTCGAGGGCGGATGGCTCGTGAAGATCCAGGTCGATCCCGCCGATGTCGACGCCCTGCTCGATCGAGCTGCCTACGTCGCACTCACGGGCGGCGAGGAGTGAACACGGCGCCCTTCCGCGATCGGCACATCGGCACGGACGCCGCCGCCCAGGCGGAGATGCTGCACGTGCTCGGCTACGAGAGTGTGAACGCCCTCGTCGAGCGGGCGGTCCCGGCATCCATCCATGCCGCACCCGTCGCCGACAGCGCGATCCCTTTCGCTGCCACCGAGGCCGAGGCGCTCGCAGAACTGCGCGAGCTCGCCTCGCAGAACCGGCCCGCGCGCGCCATGATCGGCCTGGGATACTACGACACGCTGACGCCGTCGGTGATCGCGCGGAACGTCTTCGAGAACCCCTCTTGGTACACGGCCTACACCCCGTACCAGCCGGAGATCTCTCAAGGACGGCTCGAGGCCCTCATCAACTTCCAGACGATGGTCACCGACCTCACCGGCCTTGCGACCGCGAACGCCTCGATGCTCGACGAGGCGACCGCTGTCGTCGAGGGGATGCTCGTGGCGCGCCGCGCCTCGAAGGCGACCAGCAACGTGTTCCTCGTGGACGCCGATGCCCTGCCGCAGACCAAAGCGCTGCTTGCCCACCGTGCGGCGGCGCTCGGTATCGAGATCATCGAAGCCGATCTCGCCGCCGAGGGGGTGCCCGCCGGCGCGACGGGTGCGTTCGGAGCCCTTGTTCAGTATCCCGGAGCATCCGGTCGCGTGTGGGATCCGGCCGCCGTCGTCGGCGCCGTGCAGGAGCAGGGCGGCCTCGTCGTGGCCGCGGCCGACCTGTTGGCGCTGACGCTGCTGCGCTCGCCGGGCTCTCTCGGCGCCGACATCGCCGTGGGCACCACGCAACGTTTCGGCGTGCCGATGGGTTTCGGCGGTCCGCACGCCGGATACATGGCCGTCAGGTCCGGTCTCGAGCGCCAGCTGCCGGGACGGCTGGTCGGCGTTTCGGGGACTCTAGAGGATCCCCGGGACCGAGCT
>NZ_BADB01000119.1:0-1003 GCF_000333415.1 Microbacterium sp. B24
AGCTCGGACCCGGGGATCCTCTAGAGTCCCACCGGTGTCGATGTGATCTCGGTGGGCGCCCTGACGCACTCCGCACGCGCGCTCGACCTCGGCCTGGACGCGCGCGTGTCGGGCGCCGACGTCGGAGCCTGACCGGAGGAGCCGTGTTCTATCTCGATCACGCTGCCACCACGCCGGTGCGTCCGGAAGTGCGGGAGGCGATGCTGCCCTTCCTCGGCGATCGTTTCGGCAACCCGTCCAGCCACCACACGGTCGGCGAAGCCGCGGCATCCGTGCTCTCCGATGCGCGGCGGCGCGTCGCCGCCGTCTTCGGCATGCGCCCCGCCGACATCGTCTTCACCTCGGGCGGCACCGAGGCCGACAACCTGGCGGTGAAGGGGATCACGATCGGCACGGCGTTGCATCGCGGCACAGGACGAGACGCGCCCGTGCACGTGATCACGACACCTATCGAGCATGAGGCGGTACTCGCCTCCTGCGAGTACCTCGAGCGTGTGCACGGCGCACGCATCACCCACCTGCCGGTCGATGCGACGGGTCTCGTCGCGGCCGCCGACGTCGCCGCGGCGCTTCGGCCCGAGACCGCGCTCGTGTCGATCGGCTATGCGAACAACGAGATCGGCACGGTCCAGGATCTCGACGCGATCGCGACGGTGACGCGCGCAGCCGGTGTGGCGCTGCACGTCGATGCGGTACAGGCTGCGGGCTGGCTGCCGCTCGCCGGCACGGGCGCCGATGCGATCTCGGTCGCCGGACACAAGATCGGTGCTCCCCCGGGCATCGGTGTGCTTGCGCTCCGAGGCCGCGTGCCTCTGGAGCCGCTGCTGCACGGCGGCGGCCAGGAGCGGGAGCGACGCAGCGGCACCGAGAACGTCGCCGGCGCCGTCGCGATCGCGACAGCACTGGAAATCGCGAAGCGCGAGCGCGTGGCCGCANCGGCTCGCGTCGGCGCGTTGCGCGATCGGTTCATCGCCGGCGTGCTCGGGCTCGTTGCGTCGTCCCG
>NZ_BADB01000118.1:0-1583 GCF_000333415.1 Microbacterium sp. B24
CGCCCCCGACCAGCACCGCGACCACCCGCCCAGGCTCGCGACGCTGCCGGCGAGTGCGATCAACCGTGCGACGGGGCGCCCCGGGTCGACGCTCGTCGTGTGCGAGCGCGTCTGATCGGCATTCATCGGCCACACCACGCTCAGCAGCCACACCACATTGATGGCTGCCACGACGGCCCAGCCGGCGAGAAGACCGACCGAGATCCCGGCGGCGATCGAGACGACGACCGCGACCACGACTCCGACGGCGAGGGAGAGGGGGCCGCGGACGGCCACCCGCGACGGATGACGGCGAGAACTCATGCCTCGATGCTCCCACCGCGACCGGGAATGCCGTGTCCGACCCTCCCGTTACAGTGAAGAGTTGCCCCGCCCGCCGGGAAAGCGTCCCGACGACACCCAGGAGCCCGATGACTTCTCCCGACACGACCACCGCGCCGGCCGCACCCGCTCAGGTCGGAGCCAAGGAGAATCGCGTGATCTGGCTGCTGCTGGCCGCCGCGTTCGTGGCGATCCTGAACGAGACGACGATGGGCGTCGCGATCCCGCACCTGATCGTCGACCTCGGCATCACCGCGGTGGCTGCGCAGTGGCTCACGACGGCGTTCATGCTGACGATGGCGGTCGTCATCCCCATCACCGGCTTCCTGCTGCGCCGCTTCACCACGCGAGCGATGTTCGCGACGGCGATGAGTCTGTTCTCGGCGGGTACCCTCATCGCGCTGGTCGCTCCGGGTTTCGAGGTGCTCGTCATCGCTCGTGTCGTCCAGGCGTCGGGGACGGCCATCATGATGCCGCTGCTCATGACGACACTCATGACCGTCGTTCCTGCGCACCTGCGGGGACGGATGATGGGCCGTGTCAGCGTCGTGATCTCACTCGCTCCCGCCATCGGACCCACCATGGCGGGTATCGTCCTCGACAATCTCACCTGGCGGTGGATCTTCGCGATCGTCCTTCCCATCGCACTGGTGGCCCTGGTCGTGGGCGTGCGCTGGATCCACAACCTGGGTGAGAGCACCCACACGCCGATCGACATCCTTTCCGTGGCGCTGTCCGCCGTCGGGTTCGGCGGTGTCGTCTTCGGGCTCAGCCAGATCGGCGGGCATGGCTCGGATCTCGCCGCCGCCGAGACGGCGACGACGACTCTCGTCATCGCTCTGGGCGTCGGCCTCGTCGCCCTCGGCCTGTTCGCCTGGCGTCAGCTGATCCTCCAGAAGCGCGATGAGGCGCTCCTGGATCTGCGGATCTTCCGCTCGGGCAACTTCTCCCTTTCGGTCGCGCATTTCGCGGTGATGTCGCTGGCATTCTTCGGGACGCTGACCGCTCTCCCGCTGTACCTGCAGAACACACTGGGGCTGTCGGCGAGTGCGTCCGGTCTCGTCGTCCTGCCGGGCGCACTGGCGATGGGTCTTCTCGGACCCGTCATCGGGCGCATCTACGATCGCTGGGGCACCCGCGTGCTTCTGCTTCCGGGCACCATCGTCGTGCTGACGATCCTGTGGAGCTTCACGCTCCTCACCGAATCGACCCCCGTGTGGATCCTCGTCGTCACGCAGACGCTGTTGTCGATCGGACTGGCG
>NZ_BADB01000117.1:0-2505 GCF_000333415.1 Microbacterium sp. B24
TCCACTGGCGCGAGCGTGCCGATGGCTCATCGATCACGCAGAACAAGAATCTGCTCCCCGTGCTCGTGGACTATCTCGACGCCCTCAGCGGAGGCATCGCCGTGCTCGACGGCGCCGGCCAGCGCGCCGCCGTCCGTGCCCGCATCCGTCTCATTCTGGAGATGGATGTCCCTCCGCTCGTCCGCATCGCGCAGGACAGTCCCGACGACGCGTACCGCCGCACACTCGGCGCGTTCATCCGCGTGCTCCATGATCGCGCGGATGCCGAGTCCATCGAACTCGACCACGCCGCGGCACGGTTGCGCAGCGCGGCAGAACTGTGGTGAGACGGACCGGAGATATCCTGAGCGGATGACCGCTTCCGACGCCGCTCACCTCCCCGATCGCCCCACGGGTCCCGATCTCGCCGAGATCCGTGCCGAGATCGACGAGCTCGCCGCCCTCTCCACGGAGGATCTCGTCAACCCGAAGCCGAAGGTGATCGCCGAGAACGAGCCGATCCCGTACCCCACGGACGCGATCGGGTCCGAAGACGGGAACAAGCCGGCCTGAGCTGTTTCAGGCCTGTTCCCGCGCCTGCGCCTCCAGGCCCTCGATCGTCGCAGCCGCCATCTGCTCGAGGGCCAGCTCCGCATAGAGCCCGCCCTGGGCGAGGAGTTCGGAATGGGTTCCCGACTCCACGATGCGCCCCGCTTCGACGACATGGATGACATCGGCACCGACGACGGTGGACAGCCGGTGTGCGATGGAGATGGTCGTGCGCCCCCGCGCCACATTGTCCAGCGCTTCCTGCACGACCCGTTCCGACACGGTGTCCAGAGCCGACGTGGCCTCGTCCAGCAGCAGCACCGGCGGGTCCTTCAGCAGAACGCGGGCGATCGCGATGCGCTGCTTCTCGCCGCCCGAGAGCCGATAGCCGCGTTCGCCGACGACCGTGTCATAGCCGTGCTCGAAGTTCGCGATCGCGTGGTGGATGTTCGCCGCCGTGCACGCCGCCACGAGCTCCTCGTCGCTGGCATCCGGCTTCGCATAGCGGAGGTTGTCGGCGATGGTGGCGTGGAACAAGTACGTCTCCTGGGAAACGATCCCGACGTTCTCCACGATCGATTCCTGAGTGAGCCCGCGCACGTCCCGGCCGGCGAAGACGACCGCACCCTCGGACGCCTCGTAGAGGCGGGGAGCCAGGTAGACGATGGTGGTCTTGCCCGCGCCGGACGGCCCCACGAAGGCGATGTGCTGGCCGGGCTCGGCGACGAACGAGACCCCGTCGAGCGTCGGGCGGGCGTCACCCGCGGCATCCGGGTAGCGGAATACGACATCGCGGAACTCGACCCGTCCGATCGGCCCGGGAGCGCGCCCCACCTCGATCGCGCCGGGAGCGTCGACGATCGCCGGCGTCAAGTCCAGGTACTCGAAGATGCGCGCGAACAGGGCCCGCGAGGTCTGCAGATCCAGCGCGACGCGCATCAGCCCCATCAGCGGCTGGAGCAGGCGCGCCTGCACCGTGGTGAACGCCACGACCGTACCGGCTGTGATCGCGCCGGTTCCGCCCGCGATGAGATAGCCCGACACCAGATAGATGACCGCCGGCACCGACGCCATGATGACCTGCACGACAGCGAAGAAGCCCTGGCCGCTCATGGCTCGTCGCACCTGGAGACGCACCTGGTTGAGGTTCTCGGCGCGGTAGCGCTCCGACTCCGCTCGCTGGCGGTTGAAAGCCTTGGACAGGAGGATGCCGCTCACCGACAGCGTCTCCTGGGTGATGCTGGTCAACTCGCTGAGCGACTCCTGCGTCTGACCCGCGATGCGCGCCCGCACCTGGCCCACGCGCCTCTGCACCAGCACGAGCGCGGGCATCATGATGACGGCGATGACGGTCAGCCGCCAGTCGATGAGGATCATGGCGACGAGCGCCGAGATCACCGTGACCGTGTTTCCGAGGATGCTGGTGACCGTATTGGTCAGGACGTCCGAGACGCCGCCGACGTCGTTCTGCAGTCGCGACTGGATGACCCCGGTCTTCGTGCGGGTGAAAAAGCCCAGCTCCATCGCCTGCAGGTGATCGAACAAGCGAACCCGCAGGTCTCCCGTGACACGATTCCCGACCGTCGAGGTGAGCCAGGTCTGCGTGACGCCGAGCACGGCGGAGAACAGGAACAGTCCGATCATCGTGAGCACCAAGCGCAGCAGAAGCGCGAGATCCGGCGGCGCGCCGTCGGTGGGAAAGAGCGCGTCGTCGAAGATCCGCTGCACGATGAGGGGCGGCACGACGCCGATCGCCGCGCCGACGACGACCATCACCGCCGTCACCAGGATGCGCACGCGGTAGGGGCGGAACAGGGCGACGACCCGAGCGCCGAGGTTCGGGATGACCGGGGCCTCCGCATTCCGTCGTCGTTGCGCCCCCTCGTCGACACCGCGAAAGGGCGCCGGAACGCCGCCCGGGCCCATACCGCCCATCCCCATGCTCACCGGGGTCATCCTACCCCGCGTCGGAAGGGG
>NZ_BADB01000116.1:0-74 GCF_000333415.1 Microbacterium sp. B24
CTGAGTGCGCGTTCGGTCTCGCCGAGATCGAGCCGGGCGCCGGACATGGCGATCGCCAGCTCGACCCGGACGTC
>NZ_BADB01000115.1:0-5727 GCF_000333415.1 Microbacterium sp. B24
GGCGGCCATCAGCGGCGCGAGCGTCTCTTCGATCTCCTGGATCTCGGGCGTCGCGTCGGCGGAGGAGACCGTGTAGAAGGTGCGCGCCACCTGGCCCAAGAGCTCTCCGGCGCGCTCCAACGCGACGATCGTGTTCTCGAAGGTGGGGGCGGACTCGTCAGCGACGATGGCATCGATCTCGCTGCGGTGCCGCGCGAACCCCTCCATGAACGCGGGGAGATAGTGCGCCGGGTCGATCGACGAGTAGTCGGGGAGGCCGTAGGGCAGTGAAGAGGGTGCCAGCAGAGGATTGGAGTCGACGTCGATCATCCCTCCAGCGTAGGCCGGAAATCTCCAAAGATCTGGTTGCAAAGGATTCTTTGCAAGAGTAGCTTTGCATCATGACCCCCGATGATGCACCCGACGGATCCGTAACGGGACGCGCCGAAGAGCGCCGACTCGACGCCGGAGCGCTGCGCGCCCTCGCCCACCCGCTGCGGATCGAGATCTTCGACATCCTCAACCAGTACGGCCCGCAGACGGCCAGTTCCTTGGCGGCGATGACGGGGGAGTCGTCCGGGGCAACCAGCTACCACCTGCGCGCACTCGCGAAGCACGACCTCATCCGAGAGATCAGTGACCGCGGCACGGGACGCGAGCGCTGGTGGGAGCGGCCCCGCGGCGGCATCTCCTTCACCAACCCCGAGGCGATGAAGACGCCCGCAGGCAAGGCGGCCACGCAACTCGTCATGAGCGAGTTCCTCACGCGGCGTCACCAGCAGTTGATGCGCTACGTGACCGAGAGCTTGGCCTCTCCCGACGGCCTCGACGAAGCCAACGCGATGGTCGCCACCTCGACGTTGCGACTCACGCCGGCACAGACGGAGGCGCTCATCACCGAGATGCACGAGCTCGTGCTGCGCTACGGCGACCTCTACCGCGATCAGACCGGCGAGGACCTCCATCCCATCAGCATCCGCACCGACGTTTTCCCGCTCCCCGAAGACGGACTCAGCTCATGACGACTCCCGCCACTCACGAGGATGCCGGGGCACCGGCGTCCTCGCCGCTGCCAGCCGCCCACCGGGCCCCGCTCGGGCGGGGTTTTCGCACGCTGTGGTCGGCGGCGGTCTTCAGCAACCTCGCCGACGGTGTCGGACGCACCGCGGTGCCCCTGATCGCCATCACGCTGAGCTCCGACCCGCTGGTGATCTCGGTGCTGTCGGCACTGGCGTTCGTGCCGTGGTTGATTTTCGGCTTGCCCGCGGGGATGATCGTCGACCGCCTGGATCGGCGCTACGTCATGGCGTTGGCGAACGTGATCCGGGGAAGCGTGGCGCTGTGGCTCGCCGTCCTCGGTGCCTCCGGCAGCCTGAGCCTCTGGGCGCTATTCGTCGGCACGCTGGTGTTCGGCCTGGGCGAGACGCTGTTCGACAACGCCACGAATGCGGTCATCCCCGGCGTGGTCGAGCGTGATCAGCTCGATCGCGCGAACGGGTGGATCCAGGCTGCTCAGGTGACCGTCGACAGTTTCATCGCCACCCCGATCTCCGGCATCCTGTTCGCCGTCTCCCTCGCCCTGCCGCTCTGGATCGGTTCGGCGGGGTACCTTGTCCCGGTCGTCCTCGCTCTGCTGCTTCCCCTTTCGGCGGCTCGGCCGCTTCGCGCGCCGGCCGATCCCGACGACGCCGCTCTGCCTGCTGCGCGGCGCTCGGGGGCGCGGGAGGCGCTCTCCTACCTGTGGCATCACCGCTATCTGCGCACGATGGTCGTGTTCACCTCGTTCACCGGAAGCGCGCTGGCTTTCGCGCAGGCGGTCATCGTCCTCTTCTTCGTCGACGCGCTGGCCGTCCCGGCCGCTGCCATCGGGTTCGTCACCGCCGGTCTCGGGGTAGGCGCCCTGTGCGGATCGCTGCTCGCGCCGCGTCTGGTGGCTCGATGGGGGCGGGGCCCGGTGATGTTCGCAGCAATCCTCAGCGGAGGTGTCGCGATGCTTCTCACCGGCATCGCACCGTCGGTCTGGACGGCCATCCTCGCCTTCGCAACCGCCGCGTGCGCGGTGTCGATCTGGAACGTGCCGTGGGGCAGCCTGCGTCAGCAGATCATCCCGCCCGACATGTTCGGCCGCGTGCTCGGCATCACGCGCACCCTCACCTGGGGGCTGTTCCCGATCGCCACGATCCTCGGCGGCCTCGTCGCGCGGATCGATCTGCGCCTGCCCTTCCTCATCGGTGGCGCGGCGACGGCAATCGTCGCTCTCCTCGGCATGCGACTGCTCATCGCGGGGACGCGAGAGGCGGGAGCGGAGATCGCTTGACGGCGCTCTAAGCGGCGATGTCGGAGCAGACCCCTACTGTCGTCGGCATGGGGCGAATCATCTTCGACACCGCCGTTTCGCTCGACGGCTTCATCGCCGATACGGACGGCTCACTCGAGTGGCTCTTCGCTGCGGCCGGCGGGACCGACCCCGATCCAGACCTGCTTCCCTCGAACGCCGGCGCTCTGGTGGAGGGGGCGACGACGTACGAGTGGGTACTCGCGGCGGAGGATCTGCTCGTGCGCCCCGAGCGCTGGCGAGAGCTCTATGGCGACACGCCCACGTTCGTCTTCGCCACGCGCGCGCTGCCGATTCCCGCGGGCGCCGATGTCACCTTCGTCTCCGGTGCGGTCGCTGCGGCGCTGCCGCGGATCCGCGCGTCGGCAGGAGACCGTGACATCTGGGTCGTGGGGGGCGGAGACCTGGCGGGTCAGTTCTTCGACGCGGGTGCCCTCGACGAGATCGCCGTGTCGGTCGCGCCCGTCACGCTCGGCGCAGGGGCGCCGTTGCTGCCCCGGCGCATCGAAGCAGAGCGCCTCTCCTTGCGCTCTGCTCACGCGGCTGGGCCCTTCGCCCGGCTCGTCTACGACGTCGTGCCGCCGACGCCGTCCTTCACCTAGGAGCGCCCGTTCTCAGCCGAACTCATCCTCGTCGTCGTGCCGCACGAGCACCTCACCGGATGCCGTGGCCTCCACGATCACGCCGGTGTCCAACTCGGCGATCGGGCGACCCTCCAAGAAGGTCAGCGTCCAGCGAGGGCGCGGCTGGCCGAGGTCGTCGCCGGGAAGCGCGCGATCGACAGCGTGGATCTGCGGTCGCAGGACGGCAGGAACGGCCGCCGGCGGCTCGTCGCCGCTGGTCCAGCGTGTCCCGAGCTGCATCTCACGCCTCCGGAGCGAGCTCGACGGCCTGCACGACCAGGCCTTCCCCGCCACCGACCAGCTCCAGCTCGGCGATGCGCCCGACAGCCTTGAGGTCGCCCTCTGCGAGACGGAGGGCGGCGATGGTCACGTCGTCACCCCCGAGCACGAGGCGCGCCACCGGCGTCTTCTGAGACGCCTTGGCCTCGGTCTTGGCACGGCGGATGCCGATGAGCGCAGCGCTGGCCGCCGCGAGCACGCCCGGGTCACCGGGTGCGCCGCCGTCGACAGGCTCAGGCCAGGACGCGGTGTGCACCGAGCCGTCCTCGAACCATGACCAGGCTTCCTCCGTCGCGAACGCGAGCACGGGGGCGAGGAGACGCAGCAACGTCGACAGCGCCGTGCGCAGCGCCAGGGCGGCAGAAGCCTGACCGACGTCGGTCTGGTTGTAGGCGCGCTCCTTGACCAGTTCGAGATAGTCGTCGCAGAAGGTCCAGAAGAACGCCTCGGTGATCTCCAGGGCGCGTGCGTGGTCGTACGCCTCGAAGGCGGCCGTCGCGTCGCGCACGACGCGGTCCAGGGTCGCGAGCATCGCGGCGTCCAAGGCGTGCGTCACCTCGGCACCCGCGGGAACCGGGAACGACAGCACGAACTTGGCGGCGTTGAGCACCTTGATCGCCAGTCGTCGCCCGATCTTCACCTGGGTCGGGTTCTGGGGATCGAAGGCCGCGTCGGCACCCAGACGGCTGGAGGCGGCCCAGTAGCGCACCGCGTCGGTGCCGTGCTGGTCGAGGATGTCGGCAGGCGTGACCACGTTGCCCTTGGACTTCGACATCTTCTTGCGATCGGGATCGACGATGAAGCCGCTGATGGCGGCATCCGACCACGGAGCCCGATCGTCCTCGAGAGCCGAACGCACCATCGTCGAGAACAGCCACGTGCGGATGATGTCCTGTCCCTGCGGACGCAGGTCGAACGGTGCGACGACATTCCAGAGCTCGTCGTCGCGCTGCCACCCGCCGGCCAGCTGGGGAGTCAGCGAAGACGTCGCCCACGTGTCGAAGATGTCCTTCTCTCCCTCGAAGCCGCCGGGCACGCCCCGCTGCGACTCGTCATACCCGGGGGCCGCGTCGGTCGTCGGATCCACCGGCAGCGAGGCGGCATCCGCCGTGATCACAGCGCCGTCGATCCTCTCGCCGTTCTCGTCGAGCGGGTACCAGACGGGGATGGGCACACCGAAGAAGCGCTGACGGCTGATGAGCCAGTCACCGGTGAGGCCGTTGGTCCAGTTCTCGTAGCGCACGCGCATGAAGTCCGGATGCCACTGCATGCCCTGACCGAGCGCGATGAGCTTCTCGCGGAACGCCTCGTCGCGGGCGCCGTTGCGCAGGTACCACTGGCGCGTCGAGACGATCTCCAGCGCACGGTCGCCCTTCTCGTAGAACTTCACCGGGTGACTGAACGGCTTCGACACCTGCAGCAGCTCACCCGACGCCTCGAGCAGTTCGACCATCTTCTTCTTGGCACTGAAGACCGTGAGCCCGGCCAACTCGGCATAGGCGGCCTTCGCGGACGCCGTCGTCAGAGCTTCGGGGGCGTCGGGCAGGATGCGACCGTCCTGACCGAGGATCGTGCGGTTGGGCAGGTGGAGCTCACGCCACCAGACGATGTCGGTGACATCGCCGAACGTACACACCATCGCGATGCCCGACCCCTTGTCCTGCTGGGCGAGGGGATGCGCGAGAACAGGCACCTCCACGCCGAAGACCGGGGTACGCACCGTCTGGCCGAAGTACGGCTGGTACCGCTCATCGCCGGGATTGGCCACGAGAGCCACGCAGGCGGCGAGCAGCTCGGGACGGGTCGTCTCGATGTGGATGTCTCCCGAGCCGTCGCTCTTGTGGAAGGCGAGACGGTGGTACGCGGCCTGCTGCTCGCGATCCTCGAGCTCGGCCTGGGCGATGGCGGAGCGGAAGTCGATGTCCCACAGGGTCGGGGCGAGCGCTTGGTAGGCCTCGCCGCGCTGGAGGTTGCGCAGGAACGCGAGCTGGCTCGTTCGGATGGTGTCGTCGGAGATCGTGCGGTACGTCTGCGTCCAGTCCACCGAAAGTCCGAGCTGACGGAAGACAGCCTCGAACGCCTTCTCGTCTTCGAGCGTCAGCTCCTCGCACAACTCGATGAAGTTGCGGCGGCTGATGGGCACCTGATCGGCGGGCTTCAAGCTCTTCGCGTCGCCGCGGAACGGGGGAGTGAAAGAGGGGTCGTACGACAACGACGTGTCGCAGCGCACTCCGTAGAAGTTCTGCACGCGACGCTCGGTGGGCAACCCGTTGTCGTCCCATCCCATGGGGTAGAACACCGTCTTGCCACGCATCCGCTCGAAGCGCACCTTCACGTCGGTGTGGGTGTAGCTGAAGACGTGGCCGATGTGCAGCGAACCCGACGCGGTGGGCGGGGGCGTGTCGACCGAGAACACACCCGCGCGTCCCTTCGCCGTCGCGGCGTCGCGATCGAACAAGTAGGTTCCGGCCGCACTCCACGCGGACTCTAGAGGATCCCCGGGACCGAGCT
>NZ_BADB01000114.1:0-1591 GCF_000333415.1 Microbacterium sp. B24
AACAGCACGGCGAGTCCCACCACGACCAGCAGCAACCGCACGATCTCCACGAAGATCGTGGGCACGCGCTCGCGCCACGTGCCCTCACGCGCCGTCGAGAACAAGGCGACGTTGACGCCGCTCAGCACCAGCAGGATGAGCAGGAACCCGAGCACCGTGCCGACGATGCGCACCCAGACGAGGTCCTGGTCCGACCGCGTTGCGAAGGCGAGCAGCACGACCAGTGCCGCAACGGGAACCACCGCGTTGCGCAGCAGCAGCAGAGGGCGGACGGCCGGGCTGCGGCGGCGGCGGAGCGCGCCGATGATCTCCGTGAGCACCACCAGGACGAGGGGAACGCCGATGGCGAGCGCCCCCACCCACCAGACCCACCCCTCTGCGAGCACCGACATCATGCGTCGATCCGCCAGACGGTGCTCGTGTGGCCGGAGGCGTCGACGGTGCCGACCTCGGTGAACTCCCAGAGCCCGTGCACCCGATCGTGCACGGCATCGCTCACGTAGACGCCCCCGGCATCCGCCGCCCGTCGCACGCGACTGGCCAGATCGACCGCGTCGCCCCACAGGTCGTAGGCGAGACTCGCACGGGCGACCAGCCCGCTCGTGACCGCGCCCGTGTCCACGCCCGCGCGCAGATCCAACGCGGCGCCGGTGCGCTCGTTGAAGCGCTGCACGTGCGCGCGCATCCCCAGTGCGAAGTCGACGGCACGCCGGGCGTTGTCCACGCGTGGCACCGTGAGGCCGCAGCTGGCGAGGTATCCGCCGCGCAGGGTGCGCACCGACTCGACCCCGGCGCGCTCCGCCGCCTCGTCGAAGCCGCGCATGAGCTCGTTGAGCGCGAGGGTCTCCTGCTGTCCGTCGAGAGCGCGGCTGAAGTCGTCGAAGCCGAGCAGCTCGGCGTAGACGACGGCCACGTCCTCGTGCTGCTCCGCGATCGTCTGCTCGCCCTCGCGATAGCGGGCGGCGAGACTGTCGGGCATGAGCGTCCGCAGCAGGCGGTCGTTCTCCGCCCGCTGGCGGTCGATGAGATCCTGCTTGATCTGCAGGCCGGCGGCCATCTCGTTGAAATCACGCGACAGCTCGCCCATCTCGTCGGAGCCGCCCGCTGCGACGCGCACGCTGTAGTCGCCCCCGGCGATCCGCCGCACGGCCACGGCCAGCCGGCGGATCGGCCCGGTGAACGCCTGCGACAGCAGCAGCGAGAGCACGCTGATCGCGAGCACCAGCCCCAGGGTCGACAGCAGCAGCGTGCGGGTGAAATCGGTGATCGGCGCGAAGGCCTCCGACGTCTCCATGCGCGCGACCACGACCCAGTCCAGGCCTTCGATGTTGGCCGGGCCGTACGCCGTGATGCTCTCGCTGCCGATGTACTGGGACGAGGTCATCGTGCCGGACTGGCCGGCCAGCGCGCGGCGGACCGGCTCTTGGTCGACGTTCTGCAGAATCGCACTGTCGCCCACCGCCACGATCCGGTCGGCGTCCGCCGCCGTCGTGCCGTTGTCGATGACGCTCTGCGCGTAGGTGCCGGGGTCTTCGATGAGCTGCCGCGAGTTCGACCGCATGAGCCCGTCCGTGCCGGCGAGGTAGATCTC
>NZ_BADB01000113.1:0-1019 GCF_000333415.1 Microbacterium sp. B24
ACGTCCTTCGCGCACCGGTCGCTCCGGTGCGCGTCGCCTCGTGGCGCCGGCGCGCTTGACTGCCGACATGACCGATGTCGACGATCTCGACGACGAGCCGCTGCGCCTTCCGCCCGCCCCGACACCGCCGGCGCGGGCACCGCTGCCGGTCGTGACCGCCATTGTTCCCGTCGTCGGTGCGCTCGTGCTGTGGCGCGTCACGGGGTCGGCCCACGCCCTCTGGTTCGCAGCTCTCGGGCCGCTCGTCGCGGTGGCGTCCTTCGTCGACGGGCTGCGGACGACCAGGCGTGCCCGGCGGCGTGCGCGCCGCGAACACCTCCGTCTGCTGGCGCACCTGGACGAAGCGGTCGATCGGCGCCATGACGCGGAGCGGCGTGGAGCGTGGCGGCGCACGCCCGACGTGGCGACGCTGTGCGCCGATGAGGCGGAGGTATGGCGTTCGGTGCCCGGCCGCGAGGAGGTGCTGGTGGTCGGGCGTGGAGAGGGGCCGAGCAGCCTGCGGATCGAGGGTGAGCCCGCCGACGATGCCGCGCGTGAGGTGCGACGGCGAGCTCGGCGCCTCGATGATGCGCCCGTGACCGTGCCCCTGCGGGCGGGGCTGGCAGTGCGCGGTCCTCTCGCACAGACAACGGCGGTGGTCCGAGGGCTCGTGATGCAGATCTGCCTCGTCCATGCTCCCGGCCGCGTCCGGATCGTCGACCTCGACGCCGTGGAGGCGATCGTGGGTCACGTGCCGCTCCCGCACGCGTTCGCGAGCGCCGGCGATGCTCTCGTGGTCGTGGAGGGCGCGGCCCGCGTCCCTTCGGATGCGCAGATCCCGATCGTCGTCGTGGCCGGCGACGCGCCGCCGCCGCCGCGCTGTCGCGCCGTTCTGACCCTCGTGGGCGGCGACGAAGCCGTCCTGGACCATGAGGGCTCGACGCGGACGGTGCGGATCGAAGCGTTGTCAGCGGTGCAGGCAGCCGAGGTCGCGGCGATGCTGTCGGAACGCGCGCGTGAGCTGGGCCACCGCGGCGACG
>NZ_BADB01000112.1:0-1184 GCF_000333415.1 Microbacterium sp. B24
TGCAGCTCCGGGTTGAAGATACGGAAATAGGGGGCCGCGTCGGCGCCGGAGCCGGCGACCCACTGCCAGTTGAACGGGTTGCTGGCGGCATCCGCATCGACGAGGGTGTCCCAGAACCACTCCTCGCCGCGTCGCCAGTCGATGAGGAGGTTCTTGATGAGAAAGGATGCCGTCACCATCCGCACCCGGTTGTGCATGAAGCCCGACGCCCAGAGCTCGCGCATGCCGGCATCCACCAGGGGAACCCCGGTCTCGCCGCGCTGCCACGCGCGCAGCATCGATGGCCTCAGTCGGGGCCAGGGGAACGCGTCGTACGCGGGCTTGAGGTTCGTGGTCGCCAGATCCGGCGCGTGGAAGAGGGTGTGCCAGGCGAACTCGCGCCAGCCGACCTCGGAGAGGAAGCCGGCCACGCGGGCGCCCGATTCGACGGCCGCGTGCCACACCTGGAACGGGCTCAGCTCTCCCCACCGCAGCCGTGGCGACAGCATCGAGGTCGCGCCCCCGGCGGGCTCGTCGCGGGCGCGGTCGTAGTCGGCGACATCCTCGGCGAGGAACTCCCGCAGGCGGTGGCGTGCGGCGAGTTCGCCAGGAGTCCAGCGCTCGCGCAGCCCGCCCGCCCAGTCCGGTCTCGTCGGCAGCAGCCCCCAGTCGTCGAGGTCGTCGGATGCCGGGTACGTCGACGCCCCGCGCAGTTCGCGCGGCTCCGCGATCGGCTCGCGCGGAGCGGGAAGCTGCTGACACGCTTTCCAGAACGGTGTGAACACCCCGTAGGGCGTCCCCGCGCCGGTGCGGACGGTCCACGGTTCGAACAGCAACGATGCCGCGAACGAGCTGACCTCGAGGCCGTCGGCTCGCAGCGACGTCTTGAGGCCCGCGTCCACCTCGCGTTCGGGCGCGCTGTACCGCCGGTTCCAGAACACCGCGCCGGCGTCGACCTCGCGGGCGAGTGAAGGGATGACCTCGGATGCGGCGCCGCGGCGCAGGACGAGGCGGGTGCCCTTCTCGCGCAGGCGCTCGCCGAGCGCGGTGAGGGAATGATGCAGCCACCACCGGGCGGCGCCGCCGAGGGGGCGCATGCCCGGCGACTCCTCGTCGAGCACATAGACCGCGATCACGGGCTCGCCGCGATCGACGCCCGCACGCAACGCGGGATGTCCGCGAGGCGGAGGTCGTCGCGAACCAGA
>NZ_BADB01000111.1:0-52375 GCF_000333415.1 Microbacterium sp. B24
ACCACGGCGCTGTCGTGGCGCAGCTCCGCGCGCAGGCTCGTGATGACCGCGGTCATGCTGTCGCTTCCAGAAGCACGCCGAGCTCGCGCGCCAGGGCGACGGCGCGCGGGTCGGCCCCCGCCGGGCCACCGTCCGCGGACGATCGTCCAGGCGAAAGTGATCCCGGTGTCGGGGTCGGCGCAGGCGAGCGCACCGGCCGCGCCGTCGTGACCGAACGCGCGGGGACCGCCGAAGGAGAGTTGCTGCGACGGCTTCTGGAAGACGATCGCGTGGGCCCGGTCGTGCTGGTGGAGCACCTCGTCGTAGCCACGGATCTGCTGCTGGCCGATCTGCTCGACGGTGTCGGCCGACAGGAACGGGGCGCGACCGTCGACGCCCGTGACGGCGGCGGCGAAGAGGCGTGCGAGCCCCCGCGCGGTGCCCGTGCCCGCGGTGGCGCCATGGCCGTACCGGTAGTTGCGGGGCGAGTTGGTGTGGTCGATGTCGCGGCTGAGGGCGCCGAAGACCACCGGGCCCAGCGCCGAGAACTGCGGGGTGCCCGTCGCCGATACGGGACGGATCATCGGGCGCAGCGGCGCGAACCGGTGCTCCTGGTCCTCCGGCAGACCGAGGTAGAAGTCGACGTCGTGCGGGGCGCGGATCTCATCCTCGTAGAACTCGTGCAGGGTTCGCCCCGTCACGCGGTACACCAGCTCGTCGCCCAGGCTGCCGATCGTGATCGCGTGGTAGCCGAACGCGCTGCCCGGGTACCAGTACGGCCGGGTGTCGGCGAGGCGTGCGGCCGCCGCGTGGTGGTCCCAGAGCTCGTCCCACGTCAGGGCTGTGGTCGCCTGCGGAAGCCCCGCCTGGTGCGAGAGCAGCTGGCGCACCGTGACGGCATCCTTCCCCTTCGCGGCGAATTCGGGCCAATAGTGCGCGACGCGCTCATCGAGATCGATGAGACCGCGTTCCAGGAGCAGGCCCACCGACAGTCCGATCGTGTTCTTGGTGACCGAGAACGGGATCAGCACGGACGTGCCCGTCAGGTGCGGGCCGCCCCACGCGTCGAGCACCGGCACGCCGCGGTGGAAGGCCGCGACCTGGAAGGAGAGGTCGTCGTCTTCGCGCAGGAATCCGTCGAGACGGTCGACCACCGCGGCCAGGCGCGCGTCGGCCGCGCCCTGCAGGTGGGTCGCGTTCACCGGGGACATCGTCGTCGTCATCACTCCGACACCTCCCAGGCGAGCGAGAGCGGCAGCTCTGCGACGGAGGAGCCGATGCGCAGCGTATACGTGCCGGCCTCGACGCTCCAGTGCTCACCGCTCCAGTGGGCCAGGCGTCGCTCGGGAAGGCCGATCGAGACGGTCGCGGATGCGCCGGCGTCGACGCGGACGGTCGCGAATCCGACGAGCCAGCGCTCGGGGCGCTCGATCGCCGAGCCCGGCCGTTCGGCGTACACCTGCACCACCTGCTTGCCGGAGCGCGCGCCGGTGTTGGTGACCGTCACCGCGACCTCGCCGCCCTCGCGGCGCGCATCGTCCCACGACCACGTCGTGTAGCCGAGTCCGTGGCCGAACGGGAAGGCGGGAGTCGCGTCGTCCTTCAACCACGCGCGGTAGCCGATGTGGATGCCCTCGGTGTAGCGCAGCACGCCGTCCTGCGGGGTCACATCCGTGACGGGGACGTCGGCCAGTGCGGCCGGCCAGGTGGTGGGCAGGCGTCCCCCGGGCTCCTGGGCGCCCGTGAGGATGTCGGCGATCGCGTGTCCGAACTCCTGGCCGCCGAAGTAGCCCTGCACGACGGCGGCGACCTCGTCGGCCCAGGGCAGGACGACGGGCGAGCCCGCGTTGACCACGACGACGGTCGGGGTGCCGGTCGCCGCGACGGCCCGCACGAGCTCGTCCTGCGCGCCGGGGAGGTCCAGGCTCGTGCGGTCGTAGCCCTCGGACTCGACGCGAGAGTTCGTCCCGACGACCACGACGGCGACATCGGCGGATGCCGCGGCATCCGCCGCCCGGGCGATCAACTCGGCATCGGGCGTGCGCTCGGGGGCGATGCCGACCGTGGCGCTGAGCGCACCGGCGAGGGCGCCCGCCGCTTCGCGCGAGAACTCGACGCGGACCGTGCGCGCCACGCCCGCCTCCACGGCGACAGCGGTCGTCAGCGACGGCGGGTTCAGGAACGCGGCGCCGAGGTCGGTGCCCTCGATGACGGGGCTGTCGTCGAGCACCAGCTCGTCGTCGACGTAGAGGCGCCCGTGGTTGGCACCGGCGAAGCCCAGCTCGATCGTGCCGGATTCGTCGGGCGTGAACCGCGTCTCGAAGATGACGGTGCGGCTCGCCTCGATGGGGGCGTCCCCGCCGAACCAGACGAGCGCCGTCGACCGGCGATCTTCGGCGAAGAGCTCGGTGCCCTCGGCATCCAAGAAGCGCACGCGCAGTCCCGGCTCTCCGGTGACGGGGTTCTGCAGCTGGGCGAGAGGGATCTCGGCGACGCCTTCCTGCACGAGCGCGCCGAGCTCGTAGGAGACCTCCACGCCGGGCAGGGCGGCGCGCAGCCCGTCCAGCGGCGAGACGACGTGCGCGGGGACGACGGTCGCGCTGCCGCCCCCCTGTGTGCGGGCATCACGGGCATTCTGGCCGATGACGGCCACCGACCGGAGGGACGCCGGGTTCAGCGGCAGGGTGCCGTCGTTGCGCAGCAGCACGGTCCCCGCCACGGCCGCCTCGCGTGCGAAGGCCGGGCCGTCGATCTCATCGGTCGCCGCCGGCGCGCTGTCGCCCAGGGCGCCGACGCGCTCGGCCAGCAGCAGCAGACGCAGCACCTTGCGGTCGAGGTCGGCCTCCTGGACCCGCCCGTCGCGGACGGCCTCGGCGAGTTCGGCCCAGGCGGGAGCCGGGCCGGGCATGGCGAGGTCCTGCGCGGCGGCGACCGCGTCGAGCGAACGCACGGCGGTCCAGTCGCTGATCACGACGCCGTCGAAGCCCCAGTCGGTGTTCAGGGGTGTCTCGAGCAGGTCGTTCTCGGTCATGGTCACGCCGTCGACGGAGTTGTACGAGCTCATGATGGTCCACGCGTGCGCGTCGGTGACGGCCCGCTCGAACGGCGCGAGATACAGCTCGCGCAGCGCGCGGTCGTCGACGCGGACATCCACCGTGAAGCGGTCGGTCTCGGAATCGTTCGCGACGTAGTGCTTGGGGCACGCCGCGACGCCGCGCTCCTGCATGCCCGCGACGTACGCCGCAGCCAGCTCGCCCGACAGCTGGGGATCTTCGCTGAAGCACTCGAAGTGGCGTCCGCCGAGGGGGCTGCGGTGCAGGTTGATGGTCGGACCGAGCACGACGTCGACGTTCTTGGCCCGTGCTTCGGCGGCCGCCGCGGCGCCGTAACGGTACGCCAGTCCGGCATCCCACGAGGCGGCCAGCGCCGAGCCGGACGGGAGGTTCAGCGACGGCTCGCGCTCATCCCAGCGGGGACCGCGCACGCCGGCGGGCCCATCCGAGAGCGTCATCGCGCGCAGACCGATCTCCGGCAGCGGCACCGTCGTCCAGAAGTCGGCGCCCTGGACGAGAGCGGCCTTCTGCTCGAGCGTCAGCTTCTCGAGCAGGGGGCGCAGGTGGTCGGCGGCGGCGGTCATGGAGGTCCTTCCGGGGGTGGGGGTGGTCGCGGTCATCAGGAGGATGCGCGGATCTGGGTGACGTACTGCTCGACGCGCGCCAGCAGCTCGTGGTCGTACGGCCCCCAGTCCGGTCGGGGGGTGTCGGGGCCGGTATAGGGCAGGTCGCGATAGTGGTCCTGGTACTCGCGAAGGGTCTGCTCGAGCTGGGCGCGCACCTCCGCGTACGCGGGATCGTCGGCCACGTTGCGCAGCTCGGCCGGATCGGCGACGAGGTCGTACAGCTCCCATTCGGGCTCGAACTCGGCCTTCGAGGCACCGGGCACGCCCATGCCGACCCCGTAGTAGTGGATGAGCTTGTGCGTCGCGGTGCGGACGCCGTAGTGCGCGGGCGCGGCGTGGATGGGGTCGTCGTGCTCCCAATAGCGGTAGTAGGCGGCCTCCGGCCAGTCCTCCACCTGTTCGCCGCGCAGCAGCGGGCGGAAGCTGCGACCCTGCGAGGTGGGCAGAGCGGATGCCGCGTCGATCCCGCACACGTCCAGGAAGGTCGCGGCGAAATCGACGTTGGTGACGATGCCCGCGCAGCGGCTCGCGGCCGGGATCTCGGCCGGCCAGCGGATGAGCATCGGCATCTGCAGCGACTCGTCGAACATGAGGCGCTTGTCGAACCAGCCGTGATCGCCGAGGAAGAACCCCTGGTCGGACGTGTAGACGACCATCGTGTTCTCGGCGAGGCCGCGCTCGGCGAGGTGGTCGAGCAGCCGGCCCACGTTGTCGTCGATGGACTGCACGCACTGCAGATAGTCGCGCATGTAGATCTGGTACTTCCAGCGCATGCGCGCTTCGCGGTTCTCGGGGCCGCGAAGGTGCGCCGGCACCTCTTCCTTCAGGTCGTCCGCCCCCATGTCGTCGGCGATCGTCATACGCACGCCCTGCACGGCCTTGCTGCGCGTCGCGTGGTCGTCGAAGAACGTGTCGGGCTCGGGGATCGTGCCGTCCGCGTAGAGGTGGCGGTGCTTCTCGTCCGGAACCCACGGCCGGTGCGGCGCCTTGTGGTGGACCATCATGCAGAACGGTTCATCACCACTCGTGGTGACCTCGTCGATCCAGTCGATCGCGAGGTCCGTGACGATGTCCGTCGCGTAGCCGGGGACCGGCCCGCTGCCGTTCTCGTCGATCATCTCCGGGTCGACGTAGTCGCCCTGGCCGGGGAAGATCTTCCATGCGTCGAACCCGCGCGGCAGCGCGTTGCCGTGCTCGCCGAGATGCCACTTGCCGAACATCGCGGTGCGGTATCCGGCGCCGTGGAGCACATCGATGAACGTCGGCACCCGGTAGTCCATCTCGGTCCAGATCGAGGAGACGCCGTTGATGTGGCTGTAGGTCCCGGTCAGGATCGTGGCCCGCGACGGGCTGCAGATGGAGTTCGTGCAGTACACGGCATCCATGCGCACCCCCTCCTGTCCCAGTCGGTCCAGGTGCGGCGTCGCGTTGACCGTGCTGCCGTAGGCCGAGATCGCATGGGCGGCGTGGTCGTCCGACATCACGAAGACGATGTTCGGGCGACTCATCGTGCGGCAGCCTCCGCGGTGAGGATCGCGCGGCGGGCGGCGCGGCGCTCCTCCTGCTTGTCGGGATCGGGGACGGGCGCGGCCATGAACAGACGCTGCGTGTACGGATGCTGCGGACGCGAGGTGACCTGGTCGCCGTCGCCGGACTCCACGATCTCGCCGCGGTACATGACGGCCACCCGGTGGCTGACGTGGCGGACCACGGCCAGGTCGTGCGTCACGAACAGGTAGGCGACGCCCGTCCGCTCCTGGATCTCGATGAACAGATCCAGGACGCGCGCCTGCGTGGACAGGTCCAGTGCGGAGACCGGCTCATCGCACACGATCAGCCGCGGGCTCAGCGCGAGGGCGCGGGCGATGGCGACGCGCTGGCGCTGGCCGCCGGAGAACTCGCGGGGAAGGCGACTGCGCGCATCGGCGGGAAGGCCCACCTGGTCGAGCAGATCGCGTACGCGCGTCTTCGCCTCGGCAGATCCGACACCGGCGACGGTGAGGGGCTCGGTGAGGATCTGCTCGACGGTCATCGACGGGTTCAGCGACGAGTACGGGTCCTGGAACACCACCTGGATCTGCGAGCTGAGCGCACGGCGCTCGCGCCGGCTCAGGTGCGAGATGTCCTGGCCGTCGAAGCGGATCGTTCCGACGGTGACGGGAGCCAGGCCCAGTGCGGCGCGCCCGAGTGTCGTCTTTCCCGAGCCGGACTCGCCGACCAGGCCCACCGTCTCGCCCGGCTTGATGTCGAGTGAGACGCCCTTCAGCGCGCGGAAGGGCTCGGCCCGGAACCCCTTGCCGGGGTACTCGACGACGAGGTCGGTGACCTCCAGCAGTGACGCGCTCATGCTCCGGCTCCGTTCGTGGCAGGGGTGAGGGGCCCGCGGGCCGGACCCTCGTCGAGGATCGCGTCGAGCAGCGTCTTCGTGTAGGGGTGTCGCGCATCGTTGAAGATGGCGCGCACGGGGCCCTGCTCGACGAAGAGCCCGTTCTGCATGACCGTCACGCGGTCGCACAGGTCGGCGACGACGCCGAAGTTGTGCGTCACGAGCAGCATCGCCATATTGCGTTCCGCCTGCAGATCGCGCAGCAGATCCAGCACCTCGGCCTGCACCGTCACGTCCAGAGCCGTGGTCGGCTCGTCCGCGATGATCAGGTCGGGGTCGGTCGAGACGGCGCCGGCGATGAGCACCCGCTGCGCCATGCCACCGGAGACCTCGAACGGGTACGCGTCGAACGTGCGCTTCGGCTGCGGGATGCCCACGCGCTCGAGCAGCCCGAGCGCGCGCTCACGCGCCTCCGCCTTGGACAGGCCCAGGTTCTTGCGCAGGGGCTCGACCAGCTGGCTGCCGATCGTGAAGGACGGATCGAGGTTGCTCATCGGCTCCTGAGGGATGTAGCCGATGCGCTTGCCGCGGACACCCGCGTAGACGCGCTCCGACGCATCGGCCAGCTCGGTGCCTTCGTAGACGATCGAGCCGGAGGTGACGCTGCCGCCGCGCGGGAGCAGCCCGAGCACGGCGAAGGCGGTCTGGGTCTTGCCCGAACCCGACTCTCCGATCAGGCCGTGCACCTCGCCGCGGCGGATGTCGAGCGAGACGCCGTGGACGACCTCGATGTGCGAGCCGTCGGGCTGGTCGTAGCCCACGTGCAGGTCGCGCACCTGCAGGATGGCGTCGCTCGCCTTGCTGCGCGTGTCTTCGGGGTGGACGATCACCTCGATGTTCTCGATTACGGGCGGCTCGTCGAGGTCGACCAGGTCGCCGCCGCCGGTACGCACCGATGTGGTGACCGCCGCGATCGATCCGGTCGCGGTCGTCACCGCGCGCCGGCGCTTGCGGCGCACGGTGACGGTGCGCTCCAGTTCGTCGCGCATGACGTTGGCGAGCAGGGTCAGGGCGATGCAGGTGAGTGCGATGGCCAGCGAGGGCCACAGCATGAGCATCGGCTGCTTGTAGATGCTCTTGAAACCGTCGTTGAGCATGGCGCCCCACGTCGGCACCGACGAGTCGCCGAGCCCCAGGAACTCGAGGCCCGACTGGATCGCGATCGCGATGCCGGCGATGATCGCCGACTGGATGATGATGGGCGCGCGCACGACCGACAGCACGTGCCGACCGATGATGCGGGCGTCGCTGAGGCCCGAGACCCGCGCGGCATCCACGTAGAGTTCCGCGCGCACGGCGGTGACCGAGGCGAAGACGAGTCGGAAGGAGCCGGGGGAGAGCAGGATGCCGAAGATGAACATCGACAGCCAGACGGACGGACCCAGGGCGGCACGTGCCGCGAGCAGCACCACCATCGCCGGCAGGGCCATGTTCAGCTCTGTCACCCACGTGGCGACCGTGTTGAACCAGCCCTGGTAGTAGCCGGCGATCAGACCCGACACGACGCCGAGCACCAGCGCGGTCACCAGCGCCACGAGAGCGGCGGCGATGCTCGTCTGGGTGGCCAGCAGCAGACGCGAGAAGACGTCGCGCCCGGCGCTGTCGGTGCCCAGCAGGTGGTCGGCGCCGGGAGGGGCGAGGATCGCGCGGATGTCGGCGTAGTTCGGATCCTGCGGAGCGATGAAGGGGCCGATGATCGCGATCAGGATGACCAGCGCGAGAAAGCCCAGCGAGACCAGGCCGAGGGGGCGGCGCACGAGCCGGCGCATCAGCGAGACGCGCACCGGCGCGACGGGGACGGAGTTGGGAACGTCGACAGCGGTCATGACAGACGCACCTTCGGGTTGAGAGCGGCCTGAGCCAGATCGATCAGGAGGTTGACGATGACCACGATGATCGCGAAGACGATCACCAGGCCCATGACGGCGGGGATGTCGCCCTGCGTCGTCGCCTTGACGGTGAGCTGACCCATGCCGGGGATGGCGAAGACCTGCTCGACGATGACGGCGCCGCCCAGCAGACCGATGAACTGCACGGCGAGCACGGCCAGTGCCGGGCCGCCGGCGTTTCGCAGCACGTGCTTGTAGACGACGGAGGCACTGGACAGGCCGCGCGAGCGGAGCGTGCGGACGTAGTCGCGCGACATCGCGTCGATGACGGAGCCTCGCACCTGCTGGGCGACCGTGGCGATCGCGCCGAGGGAGAGCGCGACGATCGGCAGGGTCACCGAGGCCACCCACCCGCCGAACGAGGTCGTGAGCGGCACGAAGCCGGTGGCCTTGAACCAGTGCAGTTCGATCGCGAACACGAGCACGAGGCCCAGGGCGATGAGGAAGCCGGGAATGGCGAAGCCGATGAGAGAGAGGAACTGCACGAGTCCGTCGATCCAGCCCCCGCGGCGCGCGGCCAGCACGCCCAGGACGACCGACAGGATGGCCGAGACCAGCGTCGCGCCGATCACGATCGAGAGGGTCACTCCGACGCGTCCGGAGACGCTGACGCTGACGAGCTCTCCGCTGAACCAGCTGCGGCCGAGGTTTCCCGTCAGCGCCGATGTCAGCCAGTCCCAGTACTGCACGAGGAGCGGGCGGTTCAGCCCGAGCTCCTCGGTCTTCTTGGCGACCGTCTCGGCGGTCGCGGTCTCGCCCAGGATTCGGCGGGCGATGTCGCCGCCGGCGGCGTAGAGCAGCACGTAGGCGAGGAAGGAGATGACGGCGACGAGGACGACGCCCGAGGCGATCCGCCTGAGGATGAAGCTGAGCATGGCTCTCTCCGGGTTCGAGCGGCGCTGTCCGCCTGCGGGTGCGCAGGCGGACAGCGCAGCGGGTCAGTTCTTCGGCGCGAAGCTGAAGATCGACGGGTAGGCGTTCGTCGGCCAGAAGTCGACGGTCGTGTTGGCGTCGGTGGCGAACGAGCCCTGAACGCGGAAGAACGGAGCGAACCAGGCCTGGTCGACCAGGTACTTGTTCAGGTCCTTGAGCGCCTGGGTGGCCTCGTCCGTGCTGCCGAACTGGATCGTCTTGATGAAGGCGTCGATCTTGGGGTCTTCGGCCTTGAACGGGTTGAAGGTCGCGCCCGGAGCGATCATGAAGTTGATCAGCTGCCAGTCGGGGTCCTGCTGCAGCGCCATCCAGGTGGCGGGGAACTTCGGGGTCAGCATGTCGCTGATGAAGTTGCCCGTGCCGCTTTCCGTGTACTGCACCGTGATGCCGATGTCCTGCAGCTGCTGCTTGATCAGGTCGAACGACGTCTGGAAGGCGGGCACCGACGGCATGTTGATGGTCAGACCGCTCGCGTAGCCCGCGTCGGCGAGGAGCTTCTTGGCGCCGGCCGGGTCGTACGCGTAGGTGCTGTCCAGGGCCGGGTCGTAGGCGACCGAGGACTTCGGGAAGACCTGCTCGGTGACGGTGCCGAATCCGCTCTGGAGGGACTTCAGCAGCGCCTCGCGGTCGAAGGCCATGTTGATCGCCTGGCGGACGCGAACGTCGCCGAGCGCCGGGTTCATCGTGCCGGCGCGGTCGAGCAGCAGCAGGCCCTGGAAGTCGAGTTCGTTGGACGCGATCGACCAGCCCGAGCCCTCGACCTCGCTGATCGTGGTGTTGTCCGCGATCTTCGCGCCGTTCGCCTCGCCGGCCTTGATGGCGTTGAGGATGGCGGTCGTGTCGTCGATGACGTTGACGGTCAGGTTGTCGTACTTGACGGCATCCTTGTTCCAGTAGTCGGGGTTCGCCTTGTACACGTAGGTCGTGCCGGTCACGGTCGCCGAGGTGTCCAGGATGTACGGGCCGGAGCCGACGGGGCGCGTGGCGACGTCGGAGTCGGAGAACGACGACGGCGCGGCGACGAGGCCCTGGGCGAGCGAGAGCGAGTTGAGCAGAGCCGGGTTCGGCGCCGGCAGCGTGATGGTGACGGTGTGGTCGTCGGTGGCCGCGTACTGGTTGCCCTTCATAGTGCCCGCCTGCGGCGATGTGCCGTCGCGGAAGCGCTCCATGCTGGCGACGACGGCCTTCGCGTCGACGGGGGTGCCGTCGGTGAACTTCGCGTCGGTGCGCAGCGTCAGGGTGAGGACGGTCTTGTCGTCGTTGTACGACCACTCGGTCGCCAGGTTGGGCTGGAGCTCACCCTTGGAGTCCTGTCGCAGGAGGGTGTCGAACACTGCCTCGAAGTACTCGCTGCGGTTGCCCCACTCGGCGCCCGCCCCGATGTCGTAGCTCGTGGGTGCGGCGATGGAGATGAGTGTGAGGCGGTCTGCGTGTGCGCCGCCTGAGCCGCTCTCGCCTCCGGACTCGCCGCCACCGGCGCAGCCGGTGAGTGCGAGTGCCGCGACGACCGCGAGGGCTGCTGTGGCCTTCCAACGGAACATCTTTGGTCCCTTTCTCGGGTGGGCGATACCCCTGCGGATCGCTCTGTCGGGGGACGCTAGCAGGAAATCCGAGTGCGCACTAGGTTTTTGGATCAAATATCGAGTGATCGCTAGGTTTTTGTTATGAGAGCGTGCACACTGGGGGCATCGGCGCCGACTCGCGGCGACCGGGATAGGGCACGATGGTCACGATGACCGACACGAACACACCGCGGCGCAGCCAGCGCGGCGAGTACGCGAAGAGCGAGGTGACGCGCGGAGCGATCCTCGACGCCGCGCTGGAGGTCTTCGCTCAAGGCGGGTACCGCGCCGGATCGCTGCGAGAGATCGCTCAGCGCGTCGGGATGAGCGAAGCGGGACTGCTGCATCACTTCAAGAGCAAGAGCACCCTGCTGCTGGCCGTGCTCGACCATCGCGACGAGCAGTCGCGTCAGATCGTGAACTTCGACGACGCCGACGGCGTCGAGACGTTGCGCGCGCTCGTGAAGCTCGCGCGGTACAACGCGTCGATCCCGGGTGTCATCGAGCTGTTCTGCACGCTGTCGGCCGAGGCGACGTCGCCGTCCCACCCGGCGCACGAGTACTTCCTGCGCCGTTACGAGTACGTGCGCGAGAGCATCACGGCGGCGTTCCGGAGGATTGCGGCAGAGGGGCGACTGATCCGCGAGATCGATCCGTATCGCGCGGCCGTCGCGACCACGGCGATGATGGACGGTCTCCAGGTGCAGTGGCTGCTGGATCCGACCTCCACCGACATGGCCGATGCCCTGGCAGAGTTCTTCCGGGGCTACGTGCGCGGGTACGACCTCGACGCGCTCGAGCAGTTGCTCGACGCGCGCGCCGCCGGATCGTTCCCGAGCGGCGAGGGCGCCGGCTCGGTACCCACGTCGTGAAGCGGGTTCCCTTCCACGTCGGCTGGACGGTCGGACCGAAGCTCGGCGCCTTCGAGAGTCGTGAGGGCGCCGCTGCTGCCGTGCCGGTCACCATCCCGCACGACGCGCTGCGCGACCTGCCGCGTTCCGCCGACAACGACGGCGGTGTGCATTCCGGCTACATCCCGGGTGGGGTCTTCGTCTACGAACGCTCCTTCGAGGTGCCGGACGACTGGCGCGAGCGGAGCGTGCTGATCGAGTTCGAGGGCGTGTACCGCGACGCCGTCGTGTTCATCAACGGAGACTTCGCCGCGCATCAGCCCGACGGCTACGCGGCCTTCGTCGTCGCCGCGGACGCGTTCCTGCGCTTCGGCGAGACCAACACGGTCACCGTCGAGGCGCGCGCCCACCGCGACAGCCGGTGGTACACGGGCGCCGGCATCTACCGGCCCGTGCATCTCATCGTGGCCGATCCGGTGCACCTGGCTCTCGACGGCACGACGGTGACGACCCCCGACATCGACGACGAACGAGCGATGGTCGAGGTCGCGACCATCGTGGAGAACCTCACGCGTCACACGCGCACGCTGCGGGTGCACTGGCATCTCGCGGATCCGTCGGGAGCCGTCATCGTGCAGGCGAACGCGCCGGTGACCGTGCTGCCCGGTGAGCAGGCGGTGGCACGGGCGCGCCTGTTCGTCGCGCGTCCCGAGCTGTGGTCGCCCGATCATCCCGCCCAGCACGAGGTGCGCATCAGCCTGGAAGACGCCGACGGCACGGTCGTCGACACGGATGCGGTGCGATTCGGCATCCGCCGCCTGCAGGTGGACGCGCGCCACGGGCTTCGCATCAACGGTGTGGGGGTGGATCTGCGCGGAGCGTGCGTGCACCACGACAACGGCGCTCTCGGTGCGATCACCCATCCCGATGCCGAGGATCGGCGGGTGCGGCTGCTGAAGGACGCCGGATTCAATGCGATCCGCAGTGCACACAACCCGGCCTCGCGCGCCCTGCTCGACGCGTGCGATCGACACGGGATGCTCGTCATGGATGAGCTCAGCGACGTGTGGACTCATGCCAAGACCGGGTTCGACGCGTCCGTCGGGTTCGCGTCGCGCTGGCCGGCAGCAGTGGCGGCCCTCGTGGCGAAGGACCGCAACCGTCCGAGCGTGATCTTGTACTCGATCGGCAACGAGATCCTCGAGCTGGCGACGCCGCACGGGGCCACCTGGAGCCGGCGCATCGCGGAGGAGTTCCGGCGGCTCGACCCGACGCGCTACATCACGAACGGCATCAACGGGGTCATCGCCAACATGCAGCGACTGCCCGAGATCCTCGGTGAGATCGCAGCGACCGACCCGAACACGATGATGGCCGGGCTCGGCGCCCAGATGGCCGCCGCGAACGCGTCGGAGCTCATCACGCGTTCGACGGAGGAGTCGGCGGCGGTGCTCGACGTGGTGGGCTTCAACTACGGCGATGCCCGATACGAGATGGATGCGGAGCTGTTCCCGGGGCGGGTCATCGTGGGGTCGGAGACGTTCCCCGATCGGATCGCCGACCTGTGGGATCAGGTGCGCAGGCTTCCGCACGTCATCGGGGACTTCACCTGGACGGGATGGGACTACGTCGGCGAGGCCGGCATCGGTCGCGTCGAGTACACGGACGTCGACGACTACCGATCGACCGGGACCGCGGGCCCCTTCCCGTGGTTGCTGGCGCGGTGCGGCGACATCGACCTCACGGGTCGGCGAACGCCCGCCTCGTACTACCGTCAGATCGCGTTCGGTCTTCGCAGCGAGCCGGCGATCGCCGTGCATCGCCCCGCACATCACGGGCGGCCGGTCGAGAAGACGCCGTGGTCGTGGGACGACGTGGTCTCGTCGTGGTCGTGGGGTGTCGAGCCGGGCTCGCCGGTGACGGTGGACGTGTACGCGGATGCCGAGGAGGTCGAGCTGCGCCTCATCGACGCGACCGGCGAGGTCGTGGTCGGTCGCGCGCCGGTGGGCGACCCGCGGCCGCTCATCGCCCGATTCGAAACGCGGTATCGGCCGGGCCGGCTTCTCGCGATCGCACGCCGGGACGGGGCGGAGATCGGGCGGGCCGAGCTGGCGAGCGCGGGCTTGCCGGCGCTGCGTGTCCGCGCCGAAGACCTCACCATCGCGGCCGACGGGGGCCTCGCTCACGTCGTCATCGAGCTGGCGGACGCGGACGGCATCGTCGCGTGCGATGGCGACACGGAGGTCACGGTCACGGTGGCCGGCGCCGGCGAACTCGCCGCGCTCGGTTCGAGCCGAGGTCGGACGACGGAGTCGTTCGCGGGACCCTCGCGTCTGACCCACGACGGGCGGGCGCTCGCCGTGGTGCGTGCCACCGGCGGCGGGGAGATCATCGTCACCGTCGATGCGCCGGGGTACAGCCCCGCCGCGGTGCGGGTCGTCGCGCAAGCGCCGGCTGCTCGGACGTCCTGATAGCGCTGCCGCAACGAGCCGCCGTGCTACCGCCGCGTCGGGTCCGGGAGGGAGATGGGCGTGGTTCCCGCCACCTCGTCGCTGAACTCCTCCGGCGTCACAATGGACAGGGGGCGGGTCTCGTCCAGCGACAGCGCAAAGCGGCGCGACTCGTGGCGATGCAGCCGGCCTGACCACAGCAGCCATCCGAAGCCGACGGCGAAGGCGACGAACGCCGCGGCGGCTCCGAGCAGAATGGCGGCGCGGGCACCGTACTCCGCGGCCACCCAGCCCACGATGGGCGCGCCGATCGGCGTTCCGCCCATGAGGATCGCCATGTACAGAGCGAGCACGCGCCCGCGCAGCGCAGGATCGGTCGTCGTCTGCACGTAGCCGTTCGCGGTCGTGAGCGTCGTGACGACCGAGAATCCGGTGAACATCAGGGTGATGGCGTACAGCCAGTAGTCCGGCATGAATGCCGAGACCGTTCCGACGACCGCGAACATACCGGTGCCCACGATCACGAGACGCATCCGTGCGCGATCGCGCCGAGCGGCGAGCAGGGCCCCGGCGAGCGAGCCGATGGCGAGGATCGAGCTCAGCAGCCCGTAGCCGTCGGCATCCCGTCCGAACTCCAGGGCCATCGTGGAGGCGAAGATCGGGAAGTTCATGCCGAACGCGCCGAGCAGGAACACCATCACGAACGTCACCATGAGGTCGGGGCGGCTGCCGACATAGCGGAAGCCGTCGGCCAGACGCGATGCCCCGGGCGCCGTGATGCGCGGCACGAGTTCCTCGGAGCGGATCAGCCGCAGAGCCACGATCATCGCGAGGAACGTAACCGCGTTGACCAGGAACACCCAGCCGGTGCCGACCGCGACGATCACGACGCCGGCGGCGGCGGGCCCGATCATCCGAGCGCCGTTGAAGGATGCCGCGTTCAGCGCCACCGCGTTCGAGGCGTTCTCGCGGTCGACGAGGTCGGACACGAACGCCTGGCGCGTCGGATTGTCGAACGCCGCCACGAGACCCAGCGCGAAGGCGAAGGCGTACATGAGGGGAAGCGTCATGACGCCGGTGAGGATCAGGATGCCGATGGTAGCGCCGAGCACCAGCAGCGAGCTCTGGGTCACCATCAGCAGCCGTCGCCGCTCGAACTTGTCGGCGACCCAGCCGGTCACGCTCACCAGCAGCAGGGGAGGAGCGAACTGCAACGCCATGGTGACGCCCATCGCACCCGCGTCGTTGTGCGTGAGCTGCGTGAGGACGACCCAGCTGAGAGCCGTGGCCTGCATCCACGCGCCGATGTTGGACACCAGGGCGCCGATGAACCAGACGCGGTAGTTGAAGACGGAGAACGAGCGGAACATCGCATTCGACGCGCGGGTGGGCGAGCTCATCGGGCGGCCACCTCCCGCATCAGCTCAGCCGCCGAGCGCAGCAGCTCGCGCTGCGCCGGCGTCAACGCGGCCAGGGCGTCTTCGAGCCAGGAGTCGCGCCGGCGGACGGTCTCGTCGACCACCGCGCGGCCCGAGTCCGTCAGCGCGATGTTGACCTTGCGGCGGTCGTCGGTGTCGGTCGTGCGGGTGAGATACCCGGACTCTTCGAGGCAGTTCACCGTACGGTTCATCGACGGCGCCGACACGCGCTCCCGGTCGGCGAGTTCGCCGAGGGTGTGCTGCCCGTGCACCGACAGCGCGGCGAGCACCGCGAACTGTGCATCGCTCATGGTGTCGACGGCCCGCTGGGAGCGAAGTCGTCGTGCCAGGCGAAAGGTCGCCATGCGCAGTTCGGCGGCGGGTGTGGACAGGTCGGGTGCGGCGGGGGCGGGCGTCTCGGTGCTCATGCTGGTACTTAGCATAGCTCATTAGTCATGCTAAGTATCGGGGATGCGGTTGTCGCCGCCGGTCCTCAGCTCTGCACGGACGGCTGCGCCGCGTCGGTCTCGTCGCGCCGCCGCTCGCGGCCCAGCGGAATCGTCGCGAGAAGTCCCACCACGAGGAAGCCTCCGGCGGTGAACGCCGACAGCCGTGTCGCGTCGGAGAACGCCGCCTTCGCGTCGCCGGCGATCGGCGCGGTCGCCGGGTTCGCAGCGAGGCCGGCGATGGCCCCGCCCGAGCTGTCGACCACCGCCGACACGATCTGATCGCGCTCCTGCGCCGGTAGTCCGCGATCGTCGAGGGATGACGACAGGATGCCGGCGGTGCCGGTGAACAGCACGGTGCCGAGGATCGCGATGCCCAGCGCCGATCCGACCTGACGGGCCGTCGACTGCGTCCCCGACCCCTGTCCGGACAGCTCGACCGGCACGTCCTGCAGGATGACCCCCGTCAGCTGCGCCGTCGCGAGGCCCACGCCGAAGCCATAGACGAACAGGGCGGGCAGCAGCCAGAGCCAGGCCGACTGCGTCCCGGCATCCCAGCCGACGACCAACCCCGCTGCGACCACGCCCACGATCTCGGCGACGAGGCCGGCGCGGACGATGAGCACGGCGCTGATCTTGCCGCTGGATGCGCCCGCGAACCCGCTGGCCACGAACGAGCCCGCGGCCAGCGCGATGAGGATGAGGCCGGTCTGCAGGGCGTCGAAGCCGAGCACGAACTGCAGCCAGAGCGGCAGGGACAGGATGATTCCGAATTCGCCGAGTGCGACGACGAGGGCGGCGATGTTGCCGCTGCGGAAGGTCGCGATGGAGAAGAGGCGGGGATCGAGCAGGGTCGGACGTCCTCGATGTGCCTGGCGCCGCGACCACGTCACGAAGCCCACGGCCGCGAGCAGCGCCATCGCAAAGACCACCGGCACGGGCGAGACGGAGAACGGCCAGCTCCAGCCGCCGATGGTGAAGGGGTCGTTGACCTCCCACCATCCGAGGGTGCGGCCTTCGATCAGGCCGAAGACGAGGGCGCCGAAGAGGATGACAGACAGGACGGCGCCGATCGCGTCGATCGTGGGAGCGTTCTTGGCGCGCGACTCGCCCACCGCCCACAGCACTCCGATCGCGATGATGACACCGAGCGGGATGTTGATGCCGAAAGCCCAGCGCCACGAGAACGAGGTGGTCAGCCAGCCGCCGAGCAGGGGGCCGACGGCCGCCATGCCGCCGATCGTCGATCCCCAGACGGCGAAGGCGATGCCGCGCTCGCGACCCTGAAAGGTCGCGTTCAGCAGCGACAGCGTGCTCGGCAGCATCATGGCACCGCCCACGCCCTGGATGAGACGCGCGAGGATCAGCAGGTCGCCCGTCGGCGCGAACGAGGCCAGCACCGATGCGCCCGCGAACAGGGCGACGCCGATCAGCAGCAGCCGTCGCCGTCCGATGCGGTCGGCCAACGACCCGAACAGCAGCAGCAGCGAGGCGAAGACGAGGGTGTATGCCTCCTGCACCCACTGCACCTGGGTGGAGGTGATGCCCAGGTCGTCCACGATTGCCGGAATCGCGACGTTGACGATGGTCGAGTCGACGATGATGAGCGCGACCGCGAGGCTGATGAAGACCAGACCGATCCAGCGGCGTGACGTGACGTCCTTCATGAATGGCTAGCTTATCTAGCAATATCCGGAATGCCAACCACCGGTCCTAGACTCGGGCCATGGCAGCAGTGCGGCGCGAGGAACGTTCCTTCATCGATCCTCACGGCATCCGCATCGTCTACGACCTCTACCAGCCCGACGGCGACGCCCCGCCCGTGCGCGGCGCCGTGCAGATCCTCCACGGCGTCGGGGAGCACGCCGGCCGCTACACGCACGTCGCCGAGGCCCTCACAGCCGCCGGATTCCTCGTCTACGCCGACGATCACCGCGGACACGGGCGCACCGGCCTGGAGCAGCACGGCGGTGATGCGAGCCGGCTCGGTCGACTCGGCCCCGGTGGGCTGAGGGCTGCCGTCGCGGCCTGCGCACAGCTGAGCGGCATCATCCGCGCCGACCACCCCGAGCTGCCCCTCATCCTCATCGGGCATTCGTGGGGCTCGTTCCTCGCGCAGATGCTGCTCGACCGGCATCCGCGGGACTACGACGCGCTCGTCCTCACCGGCTCGGCGCTGCGCTGGCCGGGATCCCTGAACTCGGGTGACCTCAACGCGCCGTGGGCGGGGCCCGAAGCGATGGGCTCAGAGTGGCTGTCCTCCGACCTCTCGGTCGGCCGCGCATTCCTCGACGACCCGCTGACCACCTCGGAACCGCTGGCGAAGCTTTTCGGGCCGCTGGACACGCTGCGGCTGATCGGCAAGCCCGCGAAGAACCTTCCCCGCGACGTGCCCGTGCTTCTCATGGTCGGCCGTGACGACACGGTGGGTGGACCGCGCAGCATCCACCGTCTCGCCGCGGCGTACCGGCGGCGCTCCGGCCTCACCGACGTCACGACGCTCATCTACCCCGACATCCGGCACGAGGTGTTCAACGACGTGACACGCGACGAGGTGATCGCCGACCTGATCGCATGGATCGACCGGCAGCTCCCGCCCTCGGGATAACGCCGCGCAGCGATCTTCGTGCGCGGCGACGCGTGGGGGAAACGGATGATTTCCGCATCGCGTGCGGTCTCCCCGTTTCGCGGCGCGCGCTCCCGTGTCAAGATTCCGGCAGAATCCGGCGTGAGCGCCGGTCAGTGCGGAGGAATGCACGCGATGGCGAGGAGCACGGACCGCGACCGTGAGCAGGCTCGGGTCGCTCTGGATGCGACGCTCGTGAGCGTCTTCTCCGGCGACGCCGCGGATCATCTGTCCCGCCTGCAGGGCATGCTCGACACCGTGGGCGCCGACCCCGATGCGGCCGAGTCGCGAACCGGGCTCGCCGTCGCTGCCGCGATGGCCGCGGTCATCGCCTGTCGGTTCGACGTCGCCGCGGACTATGCCGCGCGCGCGACCGATGCGGCCGTCGGCCTGTCGGCGGAGCTGACGCGCATGGTGGGCGCCGTCGTGCTGATGACCGACGCAATGGCGGGGACGGCGAATGCGTCTCGACGGGGGATCACGCTGCCCGCGCTCCTTCCCGGCGACTCCGGTCCGCGCCGCACGAGCGTGCGTGCCCGCCGCGATGACCTGCTGACGCGTTATCTCCTCGCCGAAGCCGCGCTCAGCGTCGCCGAATTCGACGTCGCCGAGCAGCTGATCGAGGGTGCCGGGCTCGCGCCGGGGCAGGTGAGCGCCCCAACAGACGACGGCGAACCCGATGCGGCGGGCGCGCCGCCGGCGCGCATCGACGGCGCCGCGCTGACCCTCCAGCTTCTGCGAGCGCGGCTCAGCGCGTTCCGGGGGCGCGCCGCCCAGGCTCGGGTCATCGGCGAGGGTTTCGCCGCGGCGGGCATCGCGGTACCGGAGCGCGCCTTCCTGGTGATCGACGCGATCGCCGCGTACGGTCACGCCCAGGCCGGCGATCGGCGCGCTTTCGAGCGCGCCGCCGCGGAGGTGCTCGCCCGTGCGCGCGACGACGCGAACTATCTGAGCGTCGGCTCCTGCCTCTACGTCGGTTGGGGCATGCGCACGCTCGGCCAGCTCCAGGCCTCCGCCGCGCTGCTCACCGCGATCGGCGGCCCCGGCCTCGCGCGCTGCAAGCTGTGGGATCGTGCCTTCGCGTCCGAGATCATCATCACCGCCGCTGCTCAGCGCGGTGATCTCTTGCGCGCAGAGGAGCTGCTCGCCGAGGCGACAGCCCTCAGTTCGCACCTCGTCGCAGCCTCCGCGGTCACCCGTGCGCGCGGAGCGATCGCGGCGATGCGCGGACGGCTCGAGGAGGCGAGATCCCACGCCGTCGCGTCGGTCCATCTCGACGAAGCGGTGGGTTCCGACATCGAGGCTCTGCGCGGGCGGCACCTGCACGCGAGTCTCGATCCCGACACCCGCCGCGCTGCCGCAGCCTTGCGCCGCATCGCGTCCGAGGCCGATCGGTTGGGGATCGAGTCGGTGAGGGCGCTCGCGGCCCGCGACTGGCGGCGCCTGTCGGCGAACGATCCCTCGATCGTCGGGGACATCAGCGTTCTCAGCTCACGGGAGCGCGAGATCGCGGCGCTGATGGCGGAAGGGCACAGCAACCCCGCGATCGCGAGGTTGCGATTTCTGTCGCTGGGCACGGTGAAGTCCCACGCCGCCGAGGTGCTGGCCGTCCTGGGGTTGCGCTCGCGGGTCCACCTCGCCGCCCTGCTCGCGCCGGTCGGCGACGAGGATGCCGCGGCGCATCTCAGCCCGCGCCAGGCGCAGGTCGCACGGCTGATCGCGGCCGGATTGCGCAATGCCGAGATCGCCAGCCGGCTCGGGCTCAGCGAGCGTACCGTCGAGAAGCACGTGTCCGCCGTGCTGGACCGTCTGGATGTGACCTCACGCGCCGCCGTCGCGGCGCGTGTGCCGCACGAGGCGGCGTCGCGTGAGAAGGACGCCGCCTCCGGCGAGCAGCATCACTCCGACGCCGAGGACGGGGCCGTTCACCGCACCGCCGCTGTCGGCGAGCCGGTGTGAGTCGCTCTCACCGTTCGCGGGCGCGGGCGCGGCCGCGGCCGGTGCGGCGCCGACGGCGATGGTCCACGTGGTCGTCGCCGCCGCCCCGTCGGACGATGACGCCGTGATCGTGTAGGCCGTCGCGGGGCTCTCGAGGCTCGGTGTGCCCGAGACCGAGCCGGTTGCCGGATCGAGCGTCAGACCGGCCGGCAGGGCCGGCGTCGCGGCGTAGGTCACCGGCAGGTCGAACCCGGATGCCGTGAGCATCGCGGAGAACATCGCGCCGACGGTCGCATTCGCCGCGGGAGCCGTCACCGCGGGGTCCGCGAGCATGGCGATGCCTCCCGGCACGTGCGCGTCGGCTACCCACACGCGCGCGCCGGACGGCGAGACGGCGATCGCCGCTGCGCTCGTCTCGTCGATGGCGAACGACGTCTCTGCGGTGCCGGTGACCGGGTCGACGACGGTGACGGTGTTCGCGCCGACCACGTAGAGCGCGGATCCGTCGGGGCTGTACGCGACCCGCGTCGCGGGCACGGCGGACACCGTTGCGCTGACGCTGCCGAAGCCGGGCGAGGTGGGATCGACGTCCACGAGGAAGACCAGCCCGTCGATGGGGGAGGTGACCGCGGCCTGCGCGCCGTCGGGAGACAGCGCGACGTCGTACGCGCCGGAGCTTGCCGGCAGGGTGATCGCCGTCGTCGGCCCGGTGAGGGCGAACGGGCCGTCGAACAGGTACAGAACGCCCACTGCGCCGGCCGTGCCTGCGAGCAGGATCGGGTTGTCGTTGCCGTTTCCCGCTCCGACGGCGACGCGGCCGAGCGTCGATGGCGTCGCGGTCCCGAGGGGGATCGGGCTGATGGTGCCCGCCCCGACGTTGACGCGGTAGATCGCGCTCGGGCTCACCGCGCTCGGCACGACCACGATGCTCGGCCCGTTCGCAACCGCCGCCAGCGCCCCGAAACCGGTGCCGGGAAGTACGCTGACCGCGTCGACGCTGCCGTCGCCGTGGACGAGCGAAACCCAACCGTCGTCGGTGACCACGTAGGCGCCGGTGTCGTCGGGAGCTGTGGCGAGATCCGTCGGCACGCCGAGCCATGCCGGCGGCGACGAGGTCGCTCCCGTCATCGCGTTGGTCGCGGTGTCGATCAGGCCGACGGCATCCGACCCGTCGACGACGAACGCCACGCCGCCCGATGTCGACAGCGTCATCGCCGTCACCCCTCCCGCGGCGCCGCTCACGGACGCGACGACGTGCACCGCGGACGAGCTCGCCGCCGCCGGGGCCCCGCCGAGGGTCACGGCCACACCCATCGAGAACAGGGCGGCGCTCACGGCGGCGAGCGGCGCGACGGCGCGCCGTGTCGGGTGCGTGACGGGAGAGAGGGCGGGGCGGACCGAGAGAGGGGGCACCCCGTCATCATCGGGTGGAGCGTGCGGCGCGTATATGGGTGGACGGAGTGATTCCGGCGTGCGCCGCAGGGCTGTCCCGACCTCGTACGCTGGAGTCATGCACGGGGAGTACAAGGTTCCGGGCGGCAAGCTCGTGGTCGTCGACCTCGAGGTCGACAACGGACGCATCGCCGATTTCCACCTCGCGGGGGACTTCTTCCTCGAGCCCGACGACGCGCTGGCCGACATCGACGCCGCCGTCACCGGGCTTCCCGTGGAGACGGATGCCGCGGGGATCGCGGCCGCCGTCCGCGGGGCGCTGCCCGACGGCGCTCAGATTCTCGGGTTCACGCCCGAATCCGTGGGCACGGCCGTGCGCCGCGCGCTCGTGACCGCCCCCGGCTGGCGCGATTTCCCGTGGGAGGTCGTGCACGAGAAGGCGGTCTCGCCGGCGATGAACCTCGCGCTCGACGAGGTGCTCACGACGCGGGTCGGCGACGGGCGACGCAAGCCGACCCTGCGCATCTGGGAGTGGAACGAGTCGGCCGTCGTGATCGGCTCCTTCCAGTCGTACCGCAACGAGGTCGACCCCGACGGTGCGGCGCGGCACGGCTTCGACGTCGTGCGGCGCATCTCGGGCGGCGGCGCCATGCTGATGGCGGCCGGTTCGATCGTCACCTACTCGCTCTATGTGCCCGCATCGCTCGTCGCCGGTCTCACCTTCGCCGACTCCTATGCGTTCCTCGACGACTGGGCCCTGCAGGCCCTGCGCTCGCTCGGAGTGGATGCCGTGTACCAGCCGCTCAACGACATCGCCTCGCCGACCGGCAAGATCGGCGGTGCCGCGCAGAAGCGGCTCGCCAACGGCGGTGTGCTGCATCACGCGACGCTCTCGTACGACATGGACGGTCAGGTGATGACCGAGGTGCTGCGCATCGGGCGCGAGAAGCTGAGCGACAAGGGCACCGTGTCTGCGGCCAAACGCGTCGACCCGCTGCGGAGTCAGACGGGACTGCCCCGCGAGGCGATCATCGAACGATTCGTGCAGACGTTCTCCACGCTCTACGGCGCCGAACCCGGTCATATCACCGAGGAGGAATACGCCGAGGCCGCGACCCTCGTCGAGGAGAAGTTCTCCACCGACGCGTGGCTGCACCGCGTTCCGTGACGGACGCATCGGCACCCGGCGCCGTCGATCCTGCTGGCGCCGTCGAGATCCATCACGGCGACAACCTCGCTATCGCGCATGCTCTGCCGGATGCCGCGTTCACCCTGATCTATCTCGACCCACCGTTCAACACGGGGCGGCTGCAAGGCAAGGCGATCGAGTCCGCGGACCGCAGCGGCGTGCGCGGCGAGGTCAAGACCGGCTTCCGGGGCACGAGCTATGCACGCCTGCGTGGTGATCTCCGCCGCTACGACGACCGCTTCGACGACTACTGGGAGTTCCTCGAACCGCGCCTGCGCGAGGCGTGGCGACTGCTCGCCGACGACGGCACGCTCTACGTGCATCTCGACTATCGCGAAGCCCATTATGCGAAGGTGCTGCTGGACGCGCTCTTCGGGCGGGAGTGCTTCCTCAACGAGCTGATCTGGGCCTACGACTACGGCGCCAAGAGCCGCCGCCGGTGGCCCACGAAGCACGACACGATACTGGTCTACGTGAAGGATCCACGCGGGTACTGGTTCGACTCGGATGCCGTCGACCGAGAGCCTTACATGGCCCCCGGGCTCGTCACGGCCGAGAAGGCGGCCCGGGGCAAACTCCCGACCGACGTGTGGTGGCACACGATCGTGCCGACCAGCGGCCGCGAGAAGACGGGCTACCCCACCCAGAAGCCCGAAGGCATCCTTCGTCGGATCGTCCAGGCGTCCAGCCGACCCGGCGATCGCGTGCTCGATCTGTTCGCCGGCAGCGGCACCACGGGGGCGGTGTGCAGCGCACTGGGGCGCGACGCCGTGCTCGTCGACGACAACCCCGACGCCATCGCGGTGATGCGCCGGCGCATGCCGCATGCGCGCATCGTGACGGCCGAGCCGCGACCGCCCGTGCCGTGATCGACCCCGGCCCCGATCGGGCCGTGCCATGATCGGACCGTGCAGAGCGATCCCGAGATCCTGATCACCGCCGGACGTGTGCGCGGTCGCTGGCGGACGGCGGCGGACGGGAGCCGTTCGGCCGCGTTCCTCGGCATCCCGTTCGCGGAGCCGCCGGTGGGAGAGCGGCGCTTCGGCGCGCCGGTGCGCGTCGCGGCGTGGGAGGGCACGCGGGACGCGGGCGCGTTCGGCGCCACGGCGCAACGCGGTGACCCCGGGATCACCCTCATCCCCGAGCCCAGCATTCCCGGGGACGGCACGCTGAACGTCAACGTCTTCACCCCCGACCCGGGAGCCGCCGGGCTTCCGGTGCTCGTGTGGATCCACGGGGGAGGCTTCTTCTCCGGCTCGCCCGCCAGCCCCTGGTACGACGGCCGTGCCTTCGCGCGTGACGGTGCGGTGACCGTCACCGTCTCGTACCGGCTCGGCGTGGACGGTTTCGGCCACATCGACGGCGCGCCGTCCAACCGCGGCGTCCGCGACTGGCTCGCGGCGCTGGAGTGGGTACAGGAGAACATCGCCGCCTTCGGGGGCGATCCGGCCCGCGTGACGATCGCCGGCCAGTCGGCCGGAGGCGGTGCGGTGCTGACCCTCCTCGGGATGCCGTCGGCACAACACCTGTTCCACCGGGTGTGGTCGCTGTCTGCCGCTCTCGGCGACGTGGAGCCCGAGCGCGCTCGGGCTCTCACCGCCGCGATCGCCGCCGCAGCCGGGGTCTCCGCCGACCGCGACGGGTTCGCGTCGATCCCCGAGGAACGCCTGCTCGCGCTGCAGAAGCAGGCGACCGCGATCGATCCGAAGGCGGCGGCGCAGATGCTCGCTGCCGGGCTCGCCCTCGGTCCCGAGATCGACGGCGAGCTGCTGCCGCGCGCGACCGGCGCGTCGTTCGCGGCCGGCGTGGGAGCGGACAAGCCGCTCGTGCTGGGCACGACCGACGACGAGTTCACGATGATCTTCGCGCGCGCGGCCCGGGCGATGCGCTGGGTGCCCAGAAGCATCGTCCTCGGTCGTCTCGGGCTGGAACGACGACGGCGCCGCGCCTACCTCGCGGCCAACCGCGACGTCGCCGCGCACGGGACGGCCCGCGTCGCCGGTCGCTATCTCACCGACCGCATGTTCCGAGAGAAGAACGTGCAGCTCGCGGATGCGCGCGGTGCGGCGCCCACCTGGATGTACCGATTCTCGTGGCCGTCGGGGCGCTTCGGATTCGCGGAGCACTGCCTCGACGTGCCCTTCTTCTTCGACTGTCTGGATGCCGAGGGCATCGCCCCGCTGGCGGGCGATGCGCCGCCCCCGCAGCTCGCCGACGCGGTGCACGCCGACGCGGTCGCGTTCGTCTCCGGCGGCGATCCCGGATGGACCCGGTGGAGTGCGGCGCAGGCGGCGCGGATCTACGACGTGCCGGTCTCGGAGCGGGTCGGCGCCTACGCCTCGGTGGCGCCCCTGCGCTGAGCACCCGAGACAGCGTCCTCCCCGGCGCGCACGCCGATGACCGCTCGGTTCGCGGCGGCCATGGCGGCGGCGCGGCCGGCCGAGCGCGCCGCGACGAAAGCGTAGAAGGTGAGCGCGAGTCGCAGGGGGCCGAGCTCGAGCGGGCGGAAGTCGCGGGTGCGGCGAAGACGCGCCCACAGGTGCGGATCGAGCTCGCGCAGGTAGCCGCGGGCGCGGTGGGCGTGCGCCGTGTTCGAGGCGATGCGGATGGTGCGGGCCTCCCGCAGCCACGGCAGGCTGAACGACAGGTTCTCCCGTGTGCTCTCGGCCGCCGACTCGATGGCGACGGCATCCGGCGGCACGCCCAGACGAACAGTCGCGTGACGCGCCATCACCACCGCCTCCGGTTCGGTTCCGCGTACGGTGCCGCCGGAGAAGACGAAGAGTGCGTCGGGCGGTGCCGAGCGCACCGCGATGCGCGTCCGCCATGCCTGCAGGGCGTTCAGTCGACCGTCCGCCCGCGAGCGGAAGCCGAGCACGAGCACGACGTCGCGCCCGCCGGCGGGGCCGGCGGTGGGGGCCGCGGGGTAGTCCGCGCGCGAGGTACGCCACGCCTGCACCTCACCGAACGCGATGATCGCCCCACCCGCCGCGGCGACCCACGGCATCCACCCGAGGAGCCTCACACGCGGAGGAAGGCGAGCAGCGCCTCGTTCACCTCGGCGCCGTGGGTGCGCAGCAGGCCGTGCGGCGCGCCGTCGATCTCGACGTAGGTGAGATCCGTGCCCTCCGGGATCAGATCCTTGAAGCGCCGCGCCGTCTTGTCGATCGGGAGGATGTTGTCTGCGGTGCCGTGCAGGATCAGCGTGGGGACGGTGATCGCGGGGATATCGCCCCGGAAGTCCGTCGGCCACGTCAGGGGAGCGGCGGCGATCGCGGCGTTGCCGGCCTGGTTCGCGACCTGGACGGAGGCATCGACGGCCTCCTGCGAGATCCGCCGGCCGAGCAGGTCGTCGAGGTTGTAGAAGTCGCGGAAGAAGCCCGTGAGGAACGCGGCGCGATCGGCGGCGACCGCCGCCGCGGTGTCGTCGAAGAAGGCCTGGTCGCCGGCGCCATCGGGATTGTCGTCCGTGATCAGGAGGAACGGCTCAAGCGACCCCAGGAACGCCGCCTTCGCGACGCGCTCCGTGCCGTAGCGGGAGAGGTAGCGGGCGATCTCGCCGGTTCCCATCGAGAAGCCCACGAGGACGACGTCATCGAGATCGAGGTCTTCGATGAGCGCGTGCAGGTCGGCGGCGAAGGTGTCGTAGTCGGAGCCCGAGGCCGTCTTGCTCGAGAGTCCGAAGCCTCGGCGGTCGTAGGAGATCACGCGGTATCCGGCATCGCGCAGGGCGCGCTGCTGCAGGTCCCATGACTCGCCGTTCAGCGGGAAGCCGTGGATCAGCACGACCGGCTGAGCCTCGGACGGACCGTGATCGGTGTAGAAGATGTCGATGTCGGTCGAGTTCTCGGTCCCGACGGTGATGTAGGCCACGACTGCTCCTTCCGGGATGCCGCGGATCGACCTCCCGCCCTCGACGCTACCCGTCGCGGCGTGCGCCGTCCGAGGGGTGCACGGTGAACACGTGCGGAGCGCCGAAGTCCGCGGCTTCGAATGCCGCGACGACGCGGGCGGTCGCCTCCTCGACGAGATCACGATCGATGAGTGCGATCGCGGCGCCGCCGAAGCCGCCGCCGGTCATGCGGGCGCCGACGGCTCCTGCCGCCCGTGCGGTCTCCACGGCGAGATCGAGTTCGGGTGTCGAGATCTCGAAGTCGTCGCGCATCGACACGTGCGACGCGTCGAGCAGCGCGCCGATGGCCCGAGGTCCCTCCGCGCGCAGCAGACGCACGGCGTCGAGGACCCGCTGGTCCTCCGTGACGACGTGGCGCACACGCCGGAAGGTGACGTCATCCATCAGCGCGCGAGCGCGGTCGAGGTCGGCCGGCACGAGATCGCGCAGGGCGGCGACCCCCATGATCTGCGCGCCGCGTTCACAGGCTTCGCGCCGCTCGCCGTAGCCACCGGTGGAGTGCGCGTGGCTCACGCGGGTGTCGATGACGAGCACCTCCAGCCCTGCGTCGGCGAATCCGAGCGGCACGACATCGACCTCCAGCGAGCGGCAGTCGAGGAAGATGCCGGCATCGGCGCGTCCGAGCATCGAGGCCATCTGGTCCATGATCCCGGTGGGCGCGCCCACGGCCAGGTTCTCGGCGCGGCGACCGGCCTGAGCGAGATCCACCGGCGAGAGGGAGAGCTGCCACACGTCGTTGAGGGCCGATGCCGTGGCACCTTCGATCGCCGCCGACGACGACAGCCCCGCGCCGACGGGCACGTCGGAGGCCAGAGCGATGTCGACGCCCGTCAGCGCGTCGGCGTCGCGGCCGGCGGCGCGTGCGGCATCCCGCAGCGCCCACGCCACCCCGAGCGGGTAGCGCGCCCACTCGACGATCTCGTCGCGTCGGTCGGGGAAGAGGGCGTCGAGGTCGGCCAGCGCGACCTCGACCGGCACCGGATCGAAGGTCGATACGACGCGGATGCGGCCGTCGTCGCGCGTACCCAGCGCCGCGATCGTGCGGCCGTCGATCGCGAAGGGGAACACGAAGCCGTCGTTGTAATCGGTGTGCTCCCCGATGAGGTTCACCCGTCCCGGAGCCGACCAGTAGCCCACGGGCGCTGCGCCGGTGAGCTCGCCGAACAGGTCGTGCGCATCGGTGCGCGGTGTGGCCGTGGTCGTCACAGCTGGACTCCTTCGATGGCGGATCGCAGCCGGTCGGCCGCGGTCTCGGGGGGGACGTCGCCGATCCAGGCGCCCATGGCGGCTTCGGATCCGGCGAGGAACTTGAGCTTGTCGGCCGCGCGGCGCGGGCTCGTGATCTGCAGGTTCAGGCGCACCGTGTCGCGGCCCACGTGCACCGGGGCCTGATGCCACGCGGCGATGTAGGGCGTGGGGTCGCCGTAGAGGGCATCGATGCCGCGCAGCAGGCGCAGATAGATCGGCGCGAGCTCGTCGCGTTCGGCGTCGTCGAGGGCGGCGAAGTCGGGCACGTGGCGGTGGGGAAGCAGGTGCACCTCGAGCGGCCAGCGGGCGGCGAACGGCACGAACGCGGTCCAGTGCTCGCCCCGCAGCAGCACGCGGGGGCCTGCCTGCTCGAACGCGAGGATACGAGCGAAGAGGTCCGGTGCCGTCCGGTCGATCGCGTCGAGGAGTCGGGTCGTGCGCGGGGTGATGTACGGATACGAGTAGATCTGACCGTGCGGGTGCTGCAGCGTGACGCCGATCGCCTCGCCGCGGTTCTCGAACGGGAACACCTGCTGCACGCCGGGCAGCGCCGACAGCGCCGCTGTGCGGTCGGCCCAGGCCTCGATCACCGTGCGTGCGCGTGTCGGTGTCTGCGTGCCGAACGAGCCGCTGCGCTCCGGTGAGAAGCAGACGACTTCGCAGCGGCCGACGCTCGTGCGGGTGCGCCCGAGGCCCAGGTGTGCGAGGTCGTCGAGTCCGTGCGGAGGGTCGGATGCCGCGGGGGCGTCTCCGGTGGCCTCCGCCAGAGCCGGGCCGAAGGAGGGGGAGCGGTTCTCGAAGACGGCGACGTCGTACTGAGAGGGGATCTCGGAGGGGTTGGTCGGCGTCTGCGGCGCGAGCGGGTCGAGTTCCGCCGGGGGCAGGAAGGCGCGGTTCTGCCGAGCTGCGGCGACGGAGATCCAGTCTCCGGTGAGGATGTCCTGCCGCATCGTCGCCGTCGCCGGACGAGGGTCGAGGCTGCGCGCATCGACGGCTCGGTCGGCTCCGAGCGTCGTGTCGGGGTCGTCGAAGTAGATGAGGTCGCGTCCGTCGGCCAGCCGGGTGGGGCGCTTCACCACGCCCGCGCCCAGGGACACCGCGGGCAGGGGCAGCGGCTGAGGGGTCGCGGCAGCGAGGTGAGGAGGCGGCTCCGGCATGTTCACGATAACACGATAGGGCTATGTGCGTGCTATCGTCAACACGGAGGTCGGGATGGCACACAAGCGCGCGTCGATGGCGGATGTCGCACGAATCGCGGGGGTGTCGGCGCAGACCGTCTCTCGGGTCGTGAACGCCAGTCCCCGGGTCGATCCCGCCACCCGCGCCCGCGTCGAGGAGGCGATGGCCCGCAGCGGCTACCGCATCCACCGCGCCGCCCGGGCGCTGCGGACCGGGAGATCCGGCACGATCGGCGTCGTCGTCTCGACGCTCGCGACCGTCGGCAACTCGCTCATGCTCGAAGCCGTCACCGATGCCGCCGCCGAACGCGAGCACGACGTGGCCGTCGTCACTCTGGGTTCCGGAGACGCGGCCGAAGCTCTCCAGCGACTCAACGAGCAGGGCGTGGACGGTGTGGTCGTCATCAACGAGGCCTCCGCGCTCGTCCGCTCTGCCGATCTGCCGACCGCTCTTCGACTGGTCGTCGTCGACTCGGCGCCCGACGACCGCTTCGCCGGTGTGGAGACCGATCATGCCGGGGGAGCCGCCGAGGCGACCGCGCATCTGCTCGCGCTCGGCCACGCGTCGGTCGCGCACATCGCCGGCCCGGCGACCTCCTACGCGGCGGCCGAGCGCGAGCGGGGCTGGCGCGACACCCTCGAGGCGGCGGGGCGGCCGGTCGGCGCGCTCGTGCGCGGCTCCTGGACCTCGGCATCCGGCTACGAGGCAGCCCAGGCACTCATCGACGACGGCGCTGTCGGCACCGCCCTGTTCGTCGCCAACGACCAGATGGCCCTCGGGGCGCTGCGCGCCCTCGCCGAGCACGGTGCGCGGGTGCCCGAAGACGTCAGCGTCGTCGGCTTCGACGACGTCGACGACGCGGCGAACTACCGGCCCCCGCTCACGACCGTGCGCCAGCTCTTCGACCGGCTCGGTGCGCAGGCCGTCGCCGCTCTTCTCGACGAGGGCGACGACCTCGAGTCCACGTCGGCGACCGGGGCGACCCGCGCCGTCATGCCGGCTCCCCTCATCGTGCGCGACAGCACGGGCCCCGCGCCGGTCTGATCGCGGGACGACGTTCGCGAGGTCAGTCGACGGCGACGGCGTCGATCAGCGCCGCGGCCTGCGGCTGCAGCACCGGCGGCCGGAGCCCCACCGATGCCGCCGCGCGGCCCGTCATCGTGACCGGCGCGGCCTCCCAGGCCAGCGGTGACTGCCCGAGGTAGCCACCGGCCCCGTCCGGGATGGTGATCGACACCCGGTACCGGCGGTCGGGGTCGAGACCCGGCAGGGTGATCGGCGCCGGCGGATGCAGTGCGCTCGTCCGCACCTGCGTGTGGACGTAGACGGCGCGCGAACGGTCGCGGGCCACGGTGCCGCGCAGGTCGAGGGCGGGGTCGGCGAGGTCGGCGTGCACGCGTCGGCCGGTGGCGATCAGGTCGCGGTGCTCCCGGTAGAGCTTCACCCACGCGGCGATCTGCGCGAGGGTCGTCTCGTCCTCGGCGGTGAGGTTCCACTCGATTCCGAGGTGACCGAACAGCGCGGTCAGCGCGCTGAACGGCAGCGAGACGCTCCGTCCCGTCGAGTGCACGACCGGGCTCGTCAGGTGGGCGCCCATCATCTCGGGCGGGACGATCAGGCCGGTGTAACGCTGGGTGTCGAGGCGCTCGAGGGGATCGAGGCAGTCGCTGGTCCAGATGCGATGCGTGCGCTGCAGGATGCCGAGGTCCACCCGCGCCCCGCCCGACGCGCACGACTCGATCTCGAGCCCGGGGTGCCGCTCGAGCAGCTCGTCCAGCAGGCGGTACAGCGCGAGGACGTTCTCGTGCGTCCGGGGGGTGCCGTGCGCACCCGATCCCGCCTCGGCGAGATCCCGGTTGTGGTCCCACTTCAGATAGGCGATCGGGTACTCGTCCAGGAGGGCGTGCAACCGGTGCGCGATGTAGGCGTAGGCCTCGGGGTGGGACAGATCGAGCACCTGCTGCTGGCGTCCCGGCGGGGGCAGCTCATCTCGCGCGCGCAGGATCCAGTCGGGATGCCGCCGCGCGAGCTCGCTGTCGGGGCTGATCATCTCCGGCTCGACCCAGAGCCCGAACTCCATCCCCAGCCCGCGCACGTGCTCGATCAGCGGGCCCAGCCCGTCGGGCCAGACCTCGGCATCCACCCACCAGTCCCCGAGTGCGGCCGTGTCGTCCCGGCGTCCGTGGAACCATCCGTCGTCCAGGACGAAGCGTTCCACGCCGACACGCGCACCGCGGTCGGCGAGGGCGCGGAGGGTGTCGAGGTCCTGGCGGAAGTACACCGCCTCCCACGTGTTGAGAGTGACCGGTCTCGGCCGTCTCGGATGCGCCTCGCGTGCCCGCAGCTCCTCGTGGAAGCGGGCCGCGAGCTCATCGAGGCCATCGCCCCACGAGCCGATCGCCTCGGGAGTCTCGTAGCTCTCGCCCGTGGCGAGGAGAACCTCGCCGGGCTGCAGGAGCTCGCCGGCGCGCAGCACCGCGTCTCCGGTGGGCGTGCGCTCCGCGAGAAGGCGGTGATCGCCCGACCACGCCACGTGCACCCCGTGCACGAGTCCGCGCTCGAAGCCGAAGCCGGGGGCCCCCGCCGCGAGCAGCAGGGTCGCGTCCGCACCCGGCCGGCCGCGACGGCTCTCGCGGACGAATCCGCCGATCGTGAACGGCTGACGCTGCGGCGCGCGCTCGCGCAGGTGGTGACCGGTCGTGCTCAACAGCTCGGCGGCGCCGGGGGGCAGGGGGAATCCGGCGGTGAGCGCATCCACGCGGTAGGGCGCGGCGCCGAGGTTGGTCACCCGCAGGCGCTGGTGCAGAAGGCCGCTCACGCCGACGGCGAGAGCGATCCGCACCTCGAGTGCGGCGGCATCGCCCCGGAGCGTGAAGGTCGCGGCGTCCGGGGTCACGTCGGCGTCGACGAGGGTGAGACGCGTCGAGAAATCCGCGCCCGCGCGATCGCCGCTCAGCCCGGGGGTCGTCAGCCAGCCTCCGGACTGCTGGGGCAGCAGGGTCAGTCTCGCCGTCGTGTCCAGGCCGCCCGAGACACGCTGCGGGACGGCGGCCCGGGCGAGGTCGGCGAGATCGGATGCCGCGAGCTCGCCGAGATCGGGCCCCCAGTGCACGATGATCGGCTGGTCGGCCGACACGAGATCGAGCACGACGCTCGTGCCGCCGGCGCGAAGGTGGGCATGAGGGGGGACGGCGGTGGAGGCAGAGGTCACGAGCGGTCGTCCTTCGTCGGGCAGCGGGGGTGCGGTGCGGTGGAGGCGCGCGTCACGAGCGCCGTCGACACATGGTGCACGCCGCCCGCGACCGGGCGGCCCTCGATCTGGTCGACGACGAGAGAGACGGCCAGCGAGCCGGCGGTTCCGAAGTCCTGGCGCACCGTGGTCAGCGGCGGCCAGAAGTAGGCCGCTTCGGCCATGTCGTCGAAGCCGACGACGCTGACCTCGGCGGGCACGGCGCGACCGCGCTCGTGGAAGGCGCGCATTGCGCCGAGCGCCATCTGGTCGTTCGCGGCGAACAGGGCCGTCAGCTCGGGCTGCGCCGCCAGGAGGCGACCGATGCGGTAGCCCGACTCGGCGGTCCAGTCGCCCACGTGGACGTGCGGCACCGCCCTGCCCGCCGCCTCCAGCGTCGACTGCCACGCCCGTCTACGCAGCTCGGCGGCACGCGAAGCGGGGGGTCCGGCGATGTGCCAGACCGTCTCGTGGCCCAGCGAGAGCAGGTGCTCGACGGCGAGGCGGCTGCCCTGGTCCTGGTCGGCGGTCACGGAGGGGTGCTCGTCGCCGGCGCCGGACTGGATGAGCACGCTCGGCATGCCCGCGGGAAAGCCGACCGATGCCGAGGACATCAGATGCGACTCGATCACGACGATGATGCCGTCGACGGCGTCCTGGTCCAGGCGTGACACCGCCGAGGCCACGGCGTCGCCGGCGGCGAGGGCCGGCTGGGCCTGGATGAGCTCGATGGCGTAGCCGCGGGCGGCTGCGGCGGTGAGGATGCCGCCGATCGTGCCGATGTTGCCGAGCGAGTCGAGGCTGAAGACCACGACCCCGATGGAGCCGAAGGCGCCGCGGCGCAGGGCGCGTGCCGCGACGTTGGGGCGATAGCCCAGCTCGTTCATCGCGGCGAGCACACGGTGGCGGGTCGCATCCGCGACTCGTTCGGAATTGTTAGCGACTCGTGACACGGTCTGTCCGGAGACCCCCGCGCGCCGCGCGACATCTTGCAGCGAGGCGCTGCGCGCGCGTTCCGCTGAGCCGTTCATCCGCGTTCTCCCTTGAGCGTCGATCCGGAACTCTTGACACATGTTGACGTCAACATGCTACTCTCGACCTCGCCATGTTGACGTAAACATGGCCCCGTCCCACAGAAGGCTCTGACGAAGATGTCCGCACTCACCGCACCCGCACCGGCTCGACGCCGCGTGCGTCGGACCGACCGCCAATGGGCGGGGTTCTGGTTCGTCCTGCCCTTCCTGATCGTGTTCGCCGTGACGTTCCTCGCGCCGCTGGCCTACTCGATCTATCTCAGCGTCTTTCGCACGAAGCTGATCGGCGGCACGTCCTTCGTCGGTGCCGACAACTACCTGCAGGCGTTCTCCGACCCCCAGTTCTGGGCGGGGTTCGCAAACGTCTTCCTCGTGCTCGTCATCCAGGTGCCGATCATGCTGCTGCTGGCGCTCATCGCCGCCCTCGCCCTGGACTCGCGCCGCCTGGCCGGCAGCTCCTTCTTCCGCATCGGCATCTTCCTGCCCTACGCGGTGCCCGGCGTCGTCGCGGTGCTCATGTGGGGCTTCATGTACTCCGACCGTCTGGGGCTGGCGGGCAACATCAACCAGCTCGTCGGCTTCGACCTCGTGACCCCGTTCACCCAGCAGTGGATCCTGCTGGCGATCGGCAACATCATCACGTGGGAGTTCATCGGCTACAACATGCTGATCTTCTACTCGGCACTGCGCACCATCCCCGAGGACCTCTACGAGGCGGCGGCGCTGGACGGCGCCGGTCAGTTCCGTATCATCCGCGCGATCAAGCTGCCTGCCCTGCGCGGTGCGCTGGTGATCGCGACGATCTTCTCGATCATCGGCAGCTTCCAGCTGTTCAACGAACCCAACATCCTCAAGACGCTGGTCCCGAACCTGCTCACGACGTACTTCACTCCGAACATGTACGCCTACAACCTGAGCTTCATCGGCCAGCAGGTCAACTACGCCGCCACCATCGCGATCATCATGGGCGTCATCACCGCCGTCATCGCCTACGTCGTCCAGCTGCGCGGCACCCGTAAGGAGAACCGCTGATGGCCGGCCTGCCCCTCGACCACACCGGCACCATGGCCGGTCGTCCCCGTCGCCGTCGGCGCTCCGAGATCGGCGAGAAGGGGCCGCGCAAGTCGCCCCTGCTGACGATCATCATGTCGCTGTTCCTGATCTACTCCTTCCTGCCGCTGCTGTGGCTCGTGATCAGCTCGACCAAGACGCAGCAGTCGCTCATCGGATCGTTCGGCCCTGTGTTCTCGGGGCCGTTCGCCCTGTTCGACAACATCGGCCAGGTCCTCACGTACAACGACGGAATCTTCCTGCGGTGGTTCCTGAACACGCTGATCTACGTCGTGATCGGAGCCGGCGGCGCCACGCTGCTGGCGACGCTGGCCGGCTACGGGCTCGCGAAGTACAACTTCCCCGGCAAGCGCGCCGTCTTCGCCGTGATCCTCGGTGCCATCGCGGTGCCGGGAACGGCCCTCGCGGTTCCCACGTTCCTCATGTTCAGCCAGCTGGGCCTCACGAACACGATGTGGGCGATCATCATCCCGTCCCTGATCTCGCCCTTCGGCCTGTACCTGATCTGGGTCTACGCGGTCGACTCCGTGCCCACCGAACTGCTCGAAGCGGCCCGCGTGGACGGATCGGGTGAGTTCCGGACGTTCTTCACGATCTCACTGCGTCTGTTGGCGCCCGGTGTCGTCACCGTGGCCCTCTTCGCGATCGTGGCGACATGGAACAACTACTTCCTGCCCCTCATCATGCTCAACGACCCCAACCTGTTCCCGCTGACCATCGGTCTGCAGCAGTGGAACCTCCAAGCCGTCGGCGTCAGCTCGCAGCCGATCTTCAACCTGGTCATCACCGGGTCGCTCCTCACGATCGTTCCGATCGTCATCGCCTTCCTCCTCCTCCAGCGCTACTGGCAGTCCGGCCTGAGCGCGGGAAGCGTCAAGCAGTGACAGGGGTGTCACGGCGCGGCGTCCCATACCCACCCACCCACCCATATCCGACAAAGAAGCGGAAGGACACAGCATGACAAGCACCAAGAAGATCGCGCGTGTGGTCGCGATCGGAGCCACCGCGCTCCTGATCGGCGGCGGCCTCGCGGCGTGCGCCGGCGGCAACGGCGGCTCGAGCTCGGGCGGCAGCGCGTCGTCGATCGACGAGGCCCTGAAGGCCGGCGGCGAGATCACCTACTGGACGTGGACCCCTTCCGCCAAGGATCAGGTCGCCGCGTTCGAGAAGGCCTACCCGAACGTCAAGGTCAACCTCGTCAACACCGGTGGCGCGAACGACAACAACACCAAGCTGCAGAACGCGATCTCGGCCGGCTCGGGCATCCCCGACGTCGTCCAGATCGAGTACCAGTCGCTCCCGCAGTTCCAGCTGGCCGGTTCGCTGCTGGACCTCAGCGCCTACGGCTTCGGCGACCTCAAGGGCGACTACACGGCATCCACGTGGGGTGCAGTGTCGCAGAACGGTGGCATCTGGGGCCTTCCGCAGGACTCGGGCCCCATGGCCCTGTTCTACAACAAGGAGGTCTTCGACAAGTTCGGTCTGACCGTGCCGAAGACGTGGGACGAGTTCGTCGCGGCGGGTGAGAAGCTGCACGCGGCAGACCCGACGAAGTTCATCACGAACGACCAGGGCACCGACGCCGGCTTCGGCACCTCGATGATCTGGCAGGCCGGCGGCCGCCCGTTCAAGACCGATGGCGAGAACGTCACGATCGACCTGAGCGACGCGGGCGCGCAGAAGTGGACCGCTGTCTGGGACAAGCTGCTCGCCAGCGGCTCGCTCGGCAACATCCCCGGCTGGAGCGACCAGTGGTTCCAGGCTCTGGGTGACGGCACGATCGCCTCGCTGCCGATCGGCGCCTGGATGCCGGGTGTTCTCGAGGCCAACGTCCCCGGCGGCAAGGGCAAGTGGGCTGTCGCGCCCATGCCGACCTACGACGGCACCCCGGCCACGGCCGAGAACGGCGGATCGTCCGAGGTCGTCATGAAGGGCTCGAAGAACCAGGCTCTCGCGGCCGGCTTCCTCAAGTGGCTGAACAACTCGCAGGATTCGATCGACGTCTTCCTGAAGTCGGGCGGCTTCCCCGCGACGACGAAGGACCTCGAGTCGTCTGACTTCCTGAACAAGACCTCGGACTACTTCGGTGGCCAGGCCATCAACCAGGTTCTCGTCGACGCGACCAAGTCGGTGGGCACCGGATGGCAGTACCTGCCGTGGCAGTCGTACGCCAACAGCATCTACGCCGACACCGTCGGCAAGGCCTACCTGAACAAGACGTCCATCGCGGACGGACTGAAGGCCTGGCAGGACAAGAACGTGTCGTACGGCACGGACCAGGGCTTCAGCGTCAACAAGTAAGCCCTTCGCAGGATCTGCGGCGGTGGGGTGGTCCCGATCACCCCACCGCCGCGGCTGTGAGAAGACAGTGATTGAGAGGCCCGCATGGCTACCGGATCCTTCCGCATCGGCGAGAGCGACTTTCTGCTCGACGACCAGCCGTACCGGGTGCTGAGCGGCGCCCTCCACTATTTCCGTGTGCACCCCGACCAGTGGGCAGATCGCATCCGCGCCGCCCGCCTCATGGGGCTGAACACGATCGAGACCTACGTTCCCTGGAACGAGCACGAGCCCGAGCCGGGAGTCTTCCGCGCCGACGGAGCGCTCGATCTCGCCCGCTTCCTCGATCTGGTCGCGGCCGAAGGAATGCACGCGATCGTTCGCCCCGGGCCCTACATCTGCGCCGAGTGGGACGGCGGGGGTCTTCCTGCCTGGCTGTTCTTCGACGGCGATATGGGCGTCCGTTCGGCCGACCCTCGTTTCCTCGCCCCCGTGACGGCTTTCCTTCGCAGAGTGCTCGAGATCGTGGTGCCGCGCCAGATCGATCGCGGCGGCCCGGTCATCCTGATGCAGGTCGAGAACGAGTACGGCGCCTACGGCGATTTCACGACGCAGGAGCGCGAGAGCTACCTGCGCGCCCTCCGCGACACGTATCTCGATGCGGGCGTGACGGTGCCGCTCACGAGCGTCGACCAGCCGACCGACGAGATGCTCTCGCGCGGCAGTCTGCCCGAGCTGCACCGCACCGGCTCCTTCGGCGGCAACGTCGCCGATCGCCTGCGCGTCCTGCGCACGCACCAGCCCACCGGCCCCCTCATGTGCTCGGAGTTCTGGTGCGGATGGTTCGACTACTGGGGATCGTTCCATCGCACGTCCTCGACGGAGGCATCCGTCGCGTCACTGGAGGCTCTGCTGCAGGCGGGCGCCTCGGTCAATATCTACATGTTCCACGGCGGCACGAACTTCGGCCTGACGAACGGTGCCAACGACAAGGGCGTCTTCGAGCCGACCATCACGAGCTACGACTACGACGCCCCGCTCGACGAGGCCGGCCGTCCCACGGAGAAGTTCTGGGCGTTCCGAGAGGTCATCGCCCGCTACGCGCCCGTTCCCGAGGCGACCGCGGCCGATCTGCTGCCGCCCCTCGCGGCGGCCCCGGCGTCGGTCCCGCTCGAAGGCGTCGTCACGCTCGCCGACCTTCTGCGCGCCGAGCCCGCACAGCACCACGATCATGCGCCGACGATGGACGAGCTCGGCGTCTCGCGCGGCTTCCTGCGCTACGAGACCCGTCTGTCGCAGGGCGAGGCGCCGGTGGTTCTCGCGATCGGCGAGGTGCGCGACCGTGCCTGGGTGAGCCTGGACGGCGTGCCCGTCGGCGTCCTCTCGCGCGACCGCCGTGAACGCACGCTCGTGCTGCCGCGCGGCACCGGCGTTCTCGGCATCCTCGTCGAAGACCAGGGACGCGTGAATTACGGACCGCGCATCGGCGAGGACAAAGGCCTGATCGGGCCGGTCACCGTGGGCGGGCTGGTTCCCGCCGCGTGGGACGTCGTCGTCGTGCCCTGGGAGCAGCTGCCGGCGCGCGCCGCCGAAGCAGCCGGTGCGGATGCCGGGCCCGTCGCCGGTGCCGCGGTGCTTCGCGCTGTCGTCGACCTCGACGCGCCGCGTGACCTCGTCGTCGATCTCACGGCGCTCGGAACGGGGCTGGCGTGGATCGGAGAGTTCTGCCTGGGTCGCTTCTGGCAGACGGGTCCGCAGCACTCGCTGTTCGTCCCCGCCCCGCTGACGCGGGCGGGTCGTAACGTGTTCACGGTGCTCGACCTGGAGCCGACCGGCGCCGCCGAACTCGCGTTCAGCGATCGGCTGCTGCTCGGGCCTGTCGAATGGTGAGGCCCGTCGAATGGTGAGGCCCGTCGAATGGTGAGGAGAGAACCCATGACCGCACGTGTGCGTGCTGCCGAGATCGTCGGCGACGTCGACGCCCGAGTGTTCGGCGGGTTCGTCGAGCATCTCGGACGGCACATCTACGACGGCATCCACGAGCCCGGACACCCCGCTGCCGATGCCGAGGGCTTCCGCACCGACGTGATCGCGCTCGTGCAGGAGCTCGGCGTCACGACCATCCGCTACCCGGGCGGCAACTTCGTCTCCGGCTATCGCTGGGAAGACGGCATCGGCCCGCGCGAGGATCGGCCGCGGCGCCTGGACCTCGCGTGGCGATCGACCGAGACCAACCAGGTGGGCCTGCACGAGTTCTCCTCGTGGCTGGAGAAGGTCGGCAGCGACCTCATGCTCGCCGTGAACCTCGGCACGCGCGATGTCGCCGAGGCCCTCGACCTGCTCGAGTACGCGAACGTCGCCGCCGACACCGCCTGGACTCGCGTGCGCGCCGCGAACGGACGCGAGACCCCCTTCGACGTGCGGATGTGGTGCCTGGGCAACGAGATGGACGGTCCGTGGCAGCTCGGTCACCGCAACGCCGAGGACTACGGCACGCTCGCCTCGCGTGCGGCCAAGGCGATGCGCATGCTCGATCCCACCATCGAGCTCGTCGCCTGCGGCTCGTCGGCCCGTGACATGCCCACGTTCGGGGCGTGGGAGCGCGACGTCCTGCGGCACACGTTCGACGACGTCGACTTCATCTCGTGCCACGCGTACTACCAGGAGCGCAACGGCCAGGCGCAGGAGTTCCTCGTCTCGGCCGTCGACACCGACCTGTTCGTCCGCGAGGTGGTGGCCGCCGCCGACGAGATCGCGCACGAGCGCGGATCGGACAAGCGCATCATGCTCTCGTTCGACGAGTGGAACGTCTGGTACCAGTTCGCCGACGACGGCACGAAGGCGGGAGACCTCGTTCCCGACGGTTGGCCGGTGGCGCCGCGGCTGCTGGAGGACCAGTACAACGTGATGGATGCCGTCGTCGTCGGCGACCTGCTCATCACGCTGCTCCAGCACGCCGATCGCGTGCGCTCCGCCTCGCTCGCACAGCTCGTGAACGTCATCGCACCGATCATGACCGAGCCCGGCGGTCCCGCGTGGCGCCAGACGACCTTCTACCCCTTCTCGCTCACGTCCCGCCTCGGCCGCGGCACCGCGCGGCGGGTCGAGATCGACGGCGCGCCGCGCGTGCAGAGCGCGCGCTTCGGCGACGTCTCCGCCGTCAACGCGGTCGCCACGACCGACGACGCCGGCACGAGCGTGTTCCTCGTGAACCGCTCGGTGTCGGATGCCGCGGAGCTCGTGATCGATCTGCGCGAGCTCGACGCGGCATCCCTCGCCGTCGTCGAGTCGTGGATGATCACCGATGCCGATTACCGGGTCGCCAACACGCTCGCCGACCCGGACCGGGTGCGGCCGCAGTCGCTGGAGGTCATCCGCCAGGGCGACGAGCTGCGCGTGTCACTGCCGGCCGTCTCGTGGGCGGTCGTGCGACTCGGCTAGCCTCCGCTCCGCGCGTTCTCCCGCGCGAGAAACCACATCCGCCACGAGAAACCAACGCGGCGGGTGTTTCTTGCGCTGAATGTGGTTTCTCGCGGCGCGGCGCGCGCCCGCGCTGCGCTTCAGTCGGCGATGAGCTCCGCAGAGCTGAGCTCGTTCCACAGCACCGGATGCCACGCGCCGGCGAGTCTAAAGCGGAGCGTCGGCGTCGTCGCCGTGTCGGTGTCCGTCATCGACCTGTTCCGAGAGCGTCGTTGATCCCGCCGCTGCTGACGTCGATCCCATCACCGATCTTGCTGTAGAGAATGCCCAGCTGGTCGGCTGCGGCGGTGAGGTCGAGCGAGGCGCTCGACTGACTCTTCGTGAAGAGATCGATGTGACCGGGCTCGCGGCTGCCCGCATGGCGCGCGGCCAGCAGGAGTGCAGAGAGCTCATCGGAGGTGACGGGGTCTTCACCGGACGTGACGACTTCCACGATCCCGCCCGAGGAGAAACCACTCTGCCCCTGCGCGACCGTTGCGCTCGCGACGCGAGAATCGGCCGCTTCCACGGCGCTGACGGCGGCCGATGCGTCAGCATCCCCACTTTTCCCGATCACGGCGAGCACGCCGTGCACAACACGACAGCCGCCGCAACAGCGGCCGCGACCGTCCATCCGCGTCTCATTCCTGCCATGAGTAGTACTCCGTTTCGGTGTAGCTGTTCGCCTCGTGCGTACTGCCCGGCGTCGTGGATCTTCGTCACGTCGGTCGGGTTGCCAGGCGCGGCCGACGTGATCGTCTGCCAGTTCGGGCGAGTGGGAGGAAGCGTGAAGAAGTCGAGCTTCGGGACGGGGTCGCCCTCGTGCTGCACGGAGATCACGCGCGCGCGGTCCGGGATCGGCATGTTGTCGATCGGTGCGCCGCAGACGACGACGGCACCGAAGTTGTCGTCGTCCGAGCGGTAGGCGGCGAGGTGGCCCGCGAGGATGCCGCCCTGACTGAACCCGACGAGCATGACGGACTCCCCTCGGCCCGCCCTTGATCCCGGCCTGGTCCGCCTCCTGGTGTCGATGCGAGCCTAGGCGCTGGTGGCGGCCATGCGACATGGGCAGGACTCCCCATGCGAGTCGCACGCCGCCGTGCGTCAGCGCGCGGCGCGGCGCGCCTCCCAGCCCGTGCGCACCATCTCGTCGACCGTGTAGCGGTTGGCCCAGTCGAGGTCGCGCGCGGCCAGCTCGCCGGTGGCGACGATGCGGTCGGGGTCGCCGGGGCGGCGGGGCCCGATCTTCGGCGTGAAGTCGATGCCGGTCACGCGGGCCATGGCATCCATGATCTCGCGCACGCTCAGTCCGTTCTGCGAGCCGAGGTTGTAGGCGGCCTCCACGGGCTCACCCGCCTCCAGGCGCTGCGCCGCCACGACATGCGCCGCGGCGATGTCGCCGACGTGCACGTAGTCGCGGACGTTGGTGCCGTCGGGAGTGTCGTAGTCGTCGCCGTTGATCTGCGGCGTCTCGCCCGCGAGCAGCTTCTCGAACACGATCGGGAAGAGGTTGTGGGGGCTGGTGTCGTAGACCGCGGGGTCGGCCGAGCCGACGACGTTGAAGTAGCGCAGCGCGGTGTGCCGCAGCGGGTTCTCGTCGGATGCCGTGGCGACCGCCTGGTCGCGCAGCAGCCATTCTCCGATGAGCTTCGACTCGCCGTACGGCGACGCGGGGCGCTTGGGAAGGTCCTCGGTCACCAGCGGCACGTCAGGGGTGCCGTAGACCGCGGCCGAGGAAGAGAAGACGATGTTGTGCACACCGGCATCCGCCATGGCCGCCAGCACCACGCGGGTGCCCTCGACGTTCTGCTCGTAGGTGTGCAGCGGGCGCTGTACGGAGACGCCCGCGTACTTGAATCCGGCGACGTGGATCACGCCCGTGACGCCGTGTTCGCGCATCGTGTCGGCCAGCAGTGCGCGATGCAGGATCGTGCCCTCCACGAACGGTACGCCCTCCGGCACGAACGACGCGTGGCCGCTCGAGAGGTCGTCCACGACGACCGGGGCGATGCCCGACGCCTGTAGAGCGCGCACCACGTGCGCACCGATGTATCCCGCTCCGCCGGTCACAAGCCACGTCATGTGTCCATCCTGCCCGATGCGAGCGGGTACCCGATGCCGCAGGCAGGTGAACGCGTAGCATCGCGCCCATGACCCGCGTCGTCCTCGCCCCCGACAGCTTCAAGGGCTCGATCCCCGCCGCCGCGGTCGCCGCCGCACTGCGCGACGGGTGGCGGTCGGTGCGACCCGCCGACGAGGTAGTGCTGCGGCCGATGGCCGACGGGGGAGAGGGCACGCTCGACGCGTTCGCCGCCGCCGTCCCGGCCGCGACGCGGATGCCGCTCACCGTCACCGGGCCGGCGGGAACGCCCGCTGAGACGGCATGGCTGCTGCTGCCGGACGGCACCGGGGTGGTCGAGCTCGCGGCGGCCAGCGGGATCGAACTGCTGGGCGGCCGGTTGCGTCCGTGGGACGCGTCGACGCGCGGGTTCGGCGAGGCGATCGCCGCTGCGCTCGACCACGGCGTGGAGCGCCTCGTCCTCGGCATCGGATCGAGCGCGTCCACGGAGCTTGGCGTCGGCATGCTCTCGGCGCTCGGCGCCGGGTTCGTCGACGGCGACGGCGCCGCGGTGCCCGACGGCGCCGGAGGGCTGGCGGCGATCGCCCGCGTCGACACCGCCGCGCTGCGACCGCCTCCTGCCGGCGGCATCGTCGTGCTCTCCGATGTGACCACTCCGCTGCTCGGCCCCGCGGGTGCGGCCGCGGTCTTCGGCCCGCAGAAGGGCATCGACGACATCGCGCGCGCCGAGGCGGGCCTCGCGCACGCCGCGTCGCTGTTCCCGCTCGATCCGATGATGGCGGGCGCGGGTGCGGCGGGGGGCACCGGCTTCGCCCTGCTGACGTGGGGAGCACGACTCGTCTCCGGCGCCGAGGAGATCGCCCGCCTCGTCGGGCTCGCGGATGCCGTCGCGACGGCCGATGTCGTCGTCACGGGTGAGGGGGCCTACGACGATCAGTCCGCGGCGGGAAAGGCGCCCTCCGTGGTCGCCGCGGCGGCCGCCGCGGCCGGGGTGCCGACGGCCCTCGTCGCCGGACGGATCGCCCCCACGGCGGATGCGACCGCGTTCTTCGCGGCGATCGCGCTCACCGACCTCGCCGGGTCGGCAGGCGCCGCGCTCGCCGATCCTGCGCGGTGGCTGCGCGCCGCCGGGGCGCAGCTCGCAGCGGGCGTCGCACGCGTGGCCTGATGAGGGGGCGCCGCCGCGCCGCGCACGTCGCGTGTTGACGTCAACATCGCGACTCCTCTAGGCTGGGACCGAGCCATGTTAACGGTAACATGACGCGCTCCCGGTTCGCGACGACGCGACACAGAGAGGAATCCCCCACGATGAAGTCCCCCGGCCTGATCGCGCTCGCCGCCGTCACCGCCCTCGGTATCACCGGACTCGTGGCGCCGCTCGCGGCTGCCGAGCCTGCGGCGGCGGCATCCGCGCCCCCCACGGTGACGATCACCCCCAACCCCGCCTACGCCTCCGAGCCCTTCGAAGGGTGGGGGACGAGCCTGGTCTGGTTCGCGAACGCCACAGGTGGCTACCCGGAGGCGGTTCGACAGGACCTCCTCGACAAGGTGTTCGGCGAAGACGGGCTGAACCTCAACATCGCCCGCTACAACATCGGCGGCGGCAACGCGACCGACGTCCCGTCGTATCTGCGTCCGGGCGGTGCCGTGCAGGGGTGGTGGAACCCCGATCTCGGCAAGAGCGACGGCTCCGGCCCGATCACCTCCACCTACGCCGACCGTGCGCGCTACGCCGCCGCCTGGAACCCCGACGACCCGTCCGCGTTCAACTGGAACGCCGATGCGACCCAGCGCTGGTGGATCGAAGCGCTCAAGGACAAGATCACCAAGTGGGAGGCATTCAGCAACTCCCCGCCCTACTTCCTGACGCAGAGCGGGTACGTCTCGGGTGGCATCAACAACGCCAGCGCCGAGCAGCTCGCGCCCGCCGACATGGACAAGTTCGCCGGGTATCTCGTGAAGGTCGTCGAGCACCTCGAGCAGACCTACGGCATCACCTTCGACTCCCTCGACCCGTTCAACGAGCCGAACACGAACTACTGGGGCACGACCATCCCGCAGGGCGCGACCTGGCCGACCTCGGCCAGTCGCCAGGAGGGGGCGCACATCGGCCCGCAGCGCCAGGATCAGATGATCCAGGCGCTCGCGGCGCGTCTCGCGGCCCCGTCGACCACGACCAAGGTTCCGATCTCGGCCATGGACGAGACGAACCCGTCCACCTTCGTCACGGACTGGAACGGGTGGTCGCAGTCCTCGAAGGACGCCGTCGCCCAACTCAACGTGCACACGTACGGAACCTCCAACCGCACGATGGTGCGCGACATCGCCAAGACCGCTGACAAGCCGCTGTGGATGAGCGAGGTCGAAGGCGACTGGGACACCTCGAAGTCCGGCTTCAACCAGACCAACATCGACAACGGTCTGGGCATGGCGGGCCACATGATCGATGACCTCCGCGAGCTCGAACCGCGGGCCTGGGTGTTCTGGCAGCCGGTCGAAGACCTCTACAACATGCAGAAGGTGGAAAAGCTCAACTGGGGCAGCGTCCTCGTCGACTTCGACTGCAACGCCGACGGGAACTCGAAGCGGCGCCTCACGGACGGCGACGCCGACCCCTCGTGCAAGGTCGTCACCAACGCGAAGTACAACACGGTGCGCAACTTCACCCACTTCATCCGCCCGGGTGACCACATCGTCCCCACCAACGACACGCAGACCACCGCCGCCGTCTCGGCATCCGGTACCGGCGTGAACCTCGTTCACGTCAACACGGAGACCACCGCGCGCACCGTGCGTCTTGACCTGTCGAACTTCGCATCGATCGCGCCGGGTGCGACGGTGACGCCGGTCGTCACGACGCAGTCTCCGGCCGACGATGTCGAGAAGAACGCGCTCGTCACCGGTTCCGCCGTGGCCGTCGACCCGATCACGCGCACGGCGACCCTCACGGTGCCGGCCAAGTCCGTCACGACCTTCGTGGTGTCGGGCGTGTCGGGCGTTGCGGCGTCCGCGCCGCAGGTGAAGGACGGCGCGGCCTACCAGCTCCTGGGCGTGCAGAGCGGCAAGGCCCTCACCGTGCAGGGGACGGCGCTCACCATCCGCAGTGCGGCGACGACGGCGGATGCCGCGACGGCGCAGACCTGGACGGCGACCTCGCTCACCGGCGCCGGCTCCGACCGCCAGCGTGTGCTGTTGCGGGCAGCCGACGGGCGCTACCTGGCCTCATCCGGGACGAACCTGACGGTGATCAGCGCGACACCGGAGCAGGCCGCGACCAACCCGGCGGCGCAGTGGATGCCCACCACGCTCGACGGACGCGGATTCTCGCTGCTGAACGTCGCGTCCACCCGTGTGCTCGACGTCAACGGTGCCGGTACGGCCGACGGCACCAGCGTGGGGCTGTGGACCTCGAACAACGGCGCGAACCAGGCCTGGACGCTCGCCCCGACCGCGGTGCAGAGCGTGCCCGACGTGACGACCACGACCGCCGTGGGCGTCGCGCCGGTGCTTCCCACGACGGTGCCGATCCGTTACGTGGGCGGTGGCACGCGCACGGCCGCCGTGACGTGGAGCCTCGACGGCCACGACTGGGCCCCGGGCACCACCATCGTCGCCGGCAGCGGCACCGATCTGTTCGGTACGCCGTTCACCGTGCGGGCGGTGGTCGACGTCGGCGCCTATACGGCGGCACTGCCCGTCTCGCTCACCACGTACACGGGAGCCTCCGCGGCCACGGTCGCCGCCGCGTCGCCGACGACCGTGCCTCTCGAGGTGCGCGCCGGCGGAGCGACGGCCTCGGCGCCGGTGACCTGGTCGTGGTCGGGCGTGACGGATGCCGCGTTCGCGCAGCCCGGCATCGTCTCGATCAGCGGCAGTGCGAGCGTCGCAGGCGGGGGCACGCTCCCGGCCAGACTCAGCGTCATCGTCACGGAGCCGACGGAGAACAACGTCGCACGCACGAGCACGGCGTCCGCGACCTACACCGAGAGCGGCTACCCCGCCTCGAACACGATCAACGGCATCACGACGGACAAGGGATGGTCGAACTGGCGCAGCGGCACGCTCAACGCCGCCGACACGCTGACCTACGCCCTGTCCGCTGCGGTTCCCGTCCCGCACGTGAAGGTGTACTTCAAGCGCGACGGGGGCACCTCGTGGGCCCGAACGATGCACGTCGACTACCGACTCGGCTCGGGTTCCTGGGTCACCGGAGACACGATCACCGTCGGAACCCCGGCGACCGGCGATCCCTCCGTCGACGTCCCCGTCGGCGCGGCATCGGCTGATCAGATCCGTGTCGTGATGAACGCCTACCCCAACACGCACATCATCGTGTCGGAGGTCGAGATCTACGCGCCGGCTCCCTCGGCATCGTCGGTCGCGGACCTCGCACGGCTGAGCGTCGGCTCCACGTCCGTGCAGGACTTCACCGCCGACCGCACGGCCTATGCGGTGTCGGTGCCCGGATCGACGTGGCCGACGGTGGCCGCGACAGCGGTCGACGAGGATGCGACGGTCGCGATCGTCCAGCCCGCCGACGGCGGGGGCACGGCCACTGTCCGCGTCACGGCCGTCTCCGGCGCCGAGAAGGTGTACACGATCGCCGTCACCCGCGATGCCGTCGTCTCGGGCGTGACGATCACCGGCGCGCCCACGGTCGGTGCGACGTTGACGGCTGTCGCCGGCACCGTCGACCCGTCGACGGCGCAGCTCACCTACGCCTGGCGTCGGGACGGGGTGCCGATCGATGGAGCGGTGTCGACGCAGTACACCGTGACCACCGCCGATGTCGGACACGCGCTGACGGTCGCTCTCACGGCAGCCGCCGACGGGTTCACGGCTGCCACCACGGTCTCCGACGCCGTCACGGGTCAGGAGGCGACGACCACGCCGACGCCGGATCCCTCGCCGTCGCCGTCGGCCTCCGCCTCCCCGTCCCCGAGCGGCCCCGCTTCGCCGTCGCCGTCGGCCTCCGCCGGAACGGGAGCGCCTGGTGAGGGCGACCTCACGGCGGCGCTGCAGGGCGCGATCTCGGGACCGGCGACGATCGCCGCCGGCTCCACCGTGTCGATCCAGGTCGGCAGCGATCGCGCCGGCAGCTCGGTGGGGGCGTGGCTGTTCTCGACGCCGCGAGCCCTCGGCACCGCGACCGTCTCGGCAGCGGGAACCATCGCGGTGACCGTTCCGCTCGGTGTCCCCGCAGGCGCACACCGGCTTGCGGTCACCGACGCCTCCGGAGCGGTGATCGGGTGGTACGCGGTCACGGTGACGGCAGCGCCGACGGCGCTCGCGACGACCGGTGCCACGGCTCCGTTCGGCGTGGCTCTGGTCATCGCGATGCTCCTGGTCCTCGCCGGCGCGGCGCTGGTCATGCGTCGCCGCACCGTGCGGGCCTGAGAGACGGAAGCGGCCCCGTCCCCCTCGTCGGGGGCCGGGGCCGCTTCCGTTCGTGCGGTCAGCGATCGGTGCGTGTCACGCGTCGCCCAGCGCGGCAGCGACGACGGCGCGGGCTTCGGCCTGCACTTCGCGCAGGTGTTCCTCGCCGCGCAGCGACTCGGCGTACAGCTTGTAGACGTCCTCCGTGCCTGAGGGGCGTGCGGCGAACCAGGCGTGTGCGGTCTGCACCTTGAGGCCACCGATCGCGGCGCCGTTGCCGGGCGCCTGCGACAGTTTCGCGGTGATCGGCTCGCCGGCGAGCTCGGTCGCGGTGACCGCCTCCGGGGCGAGCTTGGACAGGGCGGACTTCTGCGCCGGCGTCGCCGGGGCGTCCACGCGCTGATAGGCGGAGGCGCCGAACTGGGCCTCCAGCTCGGCATAGCGCTGCGACGGCGTCTTGCCGGTCACCGCGAGGATCTCCGCGGCGAGAAGGCACAGGAGGATGCCGTCCTTGTCGGTCGTCCACACCGAGCCATCGAAACGCAGGAAGGAGGCTCCCGCCGACTCCTCGCCGCCGAACGCGACCGACCCGTCGAGGAGGCCGGGAACGAACCACTTGAACCCGACCGGCACTTCGAGCAGCCGCCGGCCGAGCGCCTCAGCGACCCGGTCGATGATCATCGACGAGACGAGGGTCTTGCCGACGGCGGCGTCGGCCGCCCACTGTGGGCGGTGCGCGTACAGGTAGTCGATCGCCACCGCCAGGTAGTGGTTCGGGTTCATCAGCCCGGCATCCGGCGTCACGATGCCGTGGCGGTCGGCGTCGGCGTCGTTGCCCGTGAGGATGTCGTACTCATGGCGTCGCGCCACGAGTGCGGCCATCGCGGACGGCGACGACGGGTCCATCCGGATCTTCTCGTCCCAGTCCAGTGTCATGAAGCGCCACGTCGGGTCGACCTCGGGGTTCACGACGGTGAGATCGAGCCCGTAGCGCTCGCCGATCAGCTGCCAGTACTCGACCGAGGCGCCGCCCAGGGGGTCCGCGCCGATGCGCACGCCCGCCTTCGCGATGGCGGCGACGTCGATGATGCTGCCGAGGTCGGCGACATAGCCTTCACGGAAGTCGTACGAACCGAGGGTGTCGGCGTCGATGTCCTTGAAGGGCGTGCGCCGCACGCCCTCGAGGCCGGCGGCGATGAGGGCATTGGCGCGGTCGGCGATCCAGCCGGTGGCATCGGTGTCGGCCGGGCCGCCGTGGGGCGGGTTGTACTTGAAGCCCCCGTCTCGCGGCGGGTTGTGCGAGGGGGTGACCACGATGCCGTCGGCGCGAGCGGGGTCGTCGGCGGCGAGGTCGCGGTTGTAGGTGAGGATGGCGTGGCTGAGGGCCGGTGTCGGCACCCACGAATCGCGGGAGTCGGTACGGACGTCCACACCGTTGGCGACCAGGACCTCCACCGCCGTCCGCTCTGCCGGAAGCGACAGGCCGTGCGTGTCGCGACCGAGGAAGAGCGGACCGCTGATGCCCTGCGCCGTGCGGTAGTCGACGATCGCCTGGGTGGTCGCGAGGATGTGGTCCTCGTTGAAGCTCGTGCTCAGCGACGAGCCGCGGTGGCCGCTCGTACCGAAGGCGACACGCTGTTCGGCGACGGTGGGATCGGGCTTGAGGTCGTAGTAGGCGGCGATGAGCTCATCGATGTCGACGAGGTCGGAGGCTTCGGCTGGCTGTCCTGCGCGGCTCATGTCCACAGTCTGTCACTGCCGCGGCGCCCCCGCTCACTCCCGGTGCAGGACCGAGGTCGCGGTGCTGTCGGACAGCTTGTTGATGAGCGTCAGCGTCTCGGGCTTGCACCCGTACTTCGCGTCGCTGATCGGCGCGACCGAGATCTGCTGGCTGATGGCCCCGGCGTCCGTGCCCTTGCCGTCGATCGTCGCGACGATCTCCAAGCCCGACGTGTCCTGGGTCTGGCTGCCGATCCCGTTGCCGGTGACCGTGTAGGTGCCCGTGATCGAGCCCTTGAAGTTGATGAGGATGGTCGTTCCCGACACGTTCGCGGTGACCTGCTCGGCCGGGGTCCACTTGTAGGTCCCGTCCTTGCGGAGGATGAGATCCGCGGTGCCCACCGGAGTGAACTTGGCACCCGATCCCGCCATGAGCGAGTTCACGTCGTTGTAGAAGGCCGTGACCTGGTCCTGGCCCATGTGCCACTCGCCGACGAGGCAGGCGAGGTCGGCCGTGGGCGACGGCGAGGGCGTCGCTGTCGGAGTGGGCGTCGGCGTCGGGGTTGCGCTCGCAGAACCGGTCGGCGTGGGCTGGGTCGCCGGCTTCTCATCGACGGGCGCGCACGCGCTCAAGCCGAGTGCGAGCATGGCGGCGGTGACGACGGCGAGGGAGGAGAATCGGCGGATCACCCCTTCAGCGTAGGCTGTCACCCGTGACTTCCGCGCCTTCGTCGACCGAGGCGTCTGCGGCATCCGTGCCCGCGCGCCGTACCTACAGCTATCTCGGACCGGCCGGAACGTTCACCGAAGCGGCGCTGGCGCAGGTGCCCGAGGCGCGCGACCAGATCTGGCGTCCGGTGCGCAATGTCGCCGAAGCGCTCGCCGACGTGGTCGAAGGCCGGTCGGATGCCGCGATGATCGCGATCGAGAACTCGGTCGACGGCGGTGTGTCCACCGCACAGGATGCACTGGCCACGATGCCGGGGCTGAGAATCATCGGTGAGTATCTGGTCCGCGTGAACTTCGTGCTCGTCGGCCGCCCGGGAACCCGCCTCGAGGACGTCACCCTCGTGGCTGCGCACCCGGTCGCCTACGCGCAGTGCCTGCGGTGGCTGTCGGCCCATGTGCCCGACCATGCGCACCTGCCGGCGTCGAGCAACGTGGCCTCCGCGGTCGACATGTTGGAGGGCATCAGCGACGCGGATGCCGCGGTGGCGCCGCCCGCGATCCTCGAACACCACGACCTTCAGCTGCTCGCCGAGGAGATCGGCGACAACGCCAATGCCGTCACCCGCTTCGTGCTGGTGGGCCGCACCGTCGCGCCGCCCGCGCCGACCGGCGCCGACAAGACCTCGCTGATCGTCGAGCTGCCCGAGGAGTACCCGGGCGCGTTGATGGAGATGCTCGAGCAGTTCGCCACGCGCGGGATCAACCTGTCGCTGCTCGCCTCGCGACCCATCGGCGACGCCCTGGGGCGCTACCGATTCGTCATCGATGCGGACGGGCACATCCAGGACGAGCGCATGGCCGACGCGCTGCTGGGTCTGCGGCGGTTCAGCCCGAAGATGATCTACCTCGGCTCCTATCCGCGCGCCGACCGTGCGATCGTCCACTACCCCGAGCGCTACTCGGACGAGGTGTTCGTCGAGGCCCGCGATTGGCTTCGCGGTCTCATCTCCGGCGCCCCCGAGGCCTGACCTCCGGCTTCGCCGTTTCGACCGGGGGTGTATCTCTTGCCGGTCGTTGAGCGAGCGCAGCGAGTCGAAACGCAGAGCGCAGCGAGTCGAAACGCAGAGCGCAGCGAGTCGAAACGCCCCGATCAGCGGCCTCAGGCTGCGAGGAGTTCCAGCGTCTGGACGCGGCCGGTCGCGGCGTTCATCGCCTCCCCGTCGTAGGCTCCCGACACGGGCGAGATCATGACCTCGTCGACGCCGTGGCGATCGGCGAAGGCCGCAATCGCCCCGCGCGCGTCGTCGCCGGTCCCGACGAACCAGCGCCGCCGCAGCGCGTCGAGAAGAGGGCCGGCGAGACGGTCCTCCGCCTCGGACGCGGCGGCCTGCTCGACGGTTTCCAGCGCCGTGAGCGGGCGCCCACCGCGCAGACGTGCCATCATCCGCGCCTGCGGCAGCATGCGCTCTTCGGCCTCGGCGGTGGTGGGGGCGACGACCGCGTTGGCGGTGAGGAAGGTGCGGGGCGCGTCGAGGTGCGCCGAGGGCTGGAACTGGCCGCGATAGAGGTCCAGTGCCCGCTCGAGGCCCTCGCCCGAGAAGTGGTTGGCGAACACGTAGGGCAGTCCGAATGCGGCCGCGAGCTGCGCCGAGTAGTCACTCGATCCGAGCAGCCACACCTCGGGCGCGCCCGTCGCCGCCGGCGTCGCGTGGATGCCGTAGCGGTCGTCGTCGCCGGCGCGGCCCGTGTGGCGCACCGTCGCGCCGTCGGGCGACATCAGCGCGCTGATGTCGCGGACGTGCTCGGGGAAGCGGTCGACGTCGCTGGAGGTGCCGCTCATGCGCAGCAGCTGGGTGATGACCGGGTCGCTTCCCGGTGCTCGCCCGAGGCCCAGGTCGACGCGTCCGGGCGCGATGGCCTCGAGCGCGGCGAACTGCTCCGCGACGACGAGTGGCGCGTGGTTCGGCAGCATCACGCCGCCGGAGCCGACGCGGATGCGCGAGGTGCGTGCGGCGGTGGCAGCGATCAGCACCGGCGGCGTCGTCGACGCGACGGCCGGCATGTTGTGGTGCTCTGCGAACCAGTAACGGCGATAGCCCAGGTCGTCGGCGCGCTGCGCCAGCGCGAGCGAGGCGGCGACGGCCTGGCTGCTGGTCTGGCCGGAACGGACGGGAACGAGGTCGAGAACGGAGAGTACGGGAGACATCGACAGCGACAACCCCGCGCGCACCTCTCGCATTCCGGCGCCGGATCTCAGCCGGCGTTCTTCACGACCTCGTAGGCCGCCAGGGCCGCGTCGCGCGATGCCTTCAGATCGACGATGGGGTCCCTGTCCTCGGCATCCGGCGCCCACTCGCGGACGTACCGCCCGTCGCCATCG